>CAYTUA010000355.1:0-7707 GCA_964440855.1 uncultured Lentimicrobiaceae bacterium | reverse complement strand
GAATCAGTCAAAGAAATAGATGAATATGTCAAGAATAAAAGCATTTAAAGCATACGATATCAGGGGCATCTGGGAGAAGGATTTTGATGCAGAAACAGTGTATCGCATCGGTTATTTCTTGCCCAAGCTGCTCAAAGCCGATAATATTTTAATCGGACGCGATTGCAGGCTCTCATCCTATGCCTTGTTTCAGGCCCTTTCAAACGGCATCATGGATGCAGGTGTCCATGTTTCCGATGCAGGCTACACAACAACCCCTATGGTCTATTGGTGTACAGCCCGTTATGGATTTCCGGCTTCGGTAATGATTACTGCTTCGCACAATTCCAAAGAGTATAATGGTTTAAAAATCTCCGGTGCTGAGGCTTTGCCTATTGGTTATGATACGGGACTGGCCGATTTGGAACAGCTGGTTTTAAACGAAAAGATTGTCGTGCATGAGGAACGCGGCTTGTTGCAGCCAATTGAAGTGCTCAAACCCTATCAGCAATTCCTGAACCAATACAAGCCCAAGAAAAACCTTCTAAAGATTGGGGTTGATTGCTCCAACGGGATGGCTTCCTTGCTAATAAAAAGCCTGTTAGGTGAAGATCCCCATTATATCAATGACAAAGCAGATGGTACTTTCCCGGGTCACGAACCCAATCCACTGGAACCGGAAAATCAGTTACAAATCAAGCAATTGGTAAATGATAAGCACTGTGATGTAGGCCTTATTTTCGATGGCGATGCTGACCGTGTAATGTTCATTGATGAAAAGGGTAATTTTGTTTCTCCCGACCTGATTATTGCCCTGATGGGCCACTACTTTTTCGAAGAAAAAGAACAAAAAGGGAAAGTGCTTCAAGATATCAGAAGTTCAAGAGCAATAGCTGAGTATCTGGAGCAATTTGGAACCAAGGTTGAAACCTGGCGTGTGGGCAGGGCTTATGGAGCCCTCAAACTGCGTCAAATAGATGGCCTGTTTGGCGGCGAACTGGCAGGTCACTATTATTTCCGCGACTTTTATTATTCTGATTCGGGCTTGATGGCAGCCTTGATAGTCCTGCACCTGCTAAACAACTTCAAAGAAAAAGGCTTGACGTTGTCGCAACTAATTGGGAGAATTTCTGCTTACCATAATTCAGGGGAAATCAATTTTAAAATAAACGATAAACAAGCTGCCATGGATGCTGTTAAAGAACACTTTACAGCAATGGAAAAACCCCTTTCCTTTATGGATTTCGATGGCTACCGGCTTGATTATGATGATTATTGGTTAAACATCCGGCCTTCAAATACTGAACCCTATCTGCGGTTTTTGGCCGAAGCCAAAAGCAAACAAAAACTTGATGAAATGGTAACCCAGGTGCGGGAAATAGCAGCCCGGTTTTCGTAGGTTTGAAGTGAGAAAAATGATATGAAAACAATATGCTACCTTTCCTGCCAGAGCAAGCTATGGCCCACCTTTTTGATCTGGCTGATGCTTTTTACTGGCATTGCTGGCGGCACCGCCATTGGGCAGCAAACATATTTTCTTCAGCATGCCGACACCTTAAATAAATCGAGGTTGCGGACTGTTTCCATTTCCACGACAGCCTTGTACGCAGGCACAATGACAGGCTTATATTATATGTGGTACCGTGATTTTCCACAAAGTGGTTTTCATCTCAAAAATGACAACAACCATTGGATGCTCCTGGATAAAATGGGCCATGCAACCACCGCCTATCAAGTGGGTTTGTATGGGCATCAATTGCTGAGTTGGACCGGATTGAACGAAAAAGCTTCCATATGGATTGGTGGAAGTCTCGGATTATTTTTTCTAACAAGTGTTGAAATTCTGGACGGTCGCTCCGCTGAATGGGGCTTCTCCCCCGGCGATTTTCTTGCCAATTCCTTTGGGTCTGCCGTGTTTATTTCGCAACAATTAGCCTGGCAAGAACAACGACTGTCCATTAAAATTTCATTTACCCGGTCAAAATACGCCCAGTACCGCCCCAACCTATTGGGCAATAACCTTATAGAAGAAATCATAAAAGATTACAATGGTCAAACCTTTTGGCTCTCGGTAAACCCGAAATCCTTTCTGCCTCAAAGTAATAAATTTCCAAGCTGGTTAAATATTGCCATTGGTTATGGTGGAGAAGGCATGACTGGCGCACACACCAATCCAGCAATTGTGAACGGGGTGGCAATTCCTACATTTAAGCGGACTCGTCAGTTTTACCTCAGTCCCGATATTGACCTTACGCGACTGCCAATCAAAAACAAAAGCCTTCGTACTTTGCTTAGCGCAATCAACTTTATTAAAGTTCCGCTGCCAGCCCTGGAATATAATAAAGAAGATGGGTTCAGGTTTCATGGCCTCTTCTTTTAGCCTTTATTGGGTTACAAACTGTTTTTAACGATGTTTTAAAAAAACATTAATTTTACAGTCTTAAAGCTTCCTTTTGGTATGAAAAATTTTAAACTGCTCTTTTTTATTTTTGTTCTATTCTCTGTAAGCATGCTGGGCTTTTCCTCTTGTTCAGGCAGTAAAAATGCGCACCGACAGCAAGGACCATCCTTTAGCCCGGTTACAAGCAAAGATTCGCCTGTTCCAAAAAAATATATTATTCGCAACAAAAGGAATAAGATATTGGGCAACGAAAGACCCAATCGATAAAAAAAGCCCACAGGCTGCACACCGGGGCTTTTTTTTCGATCTGGTTTGAACAGTAACAGCCGATTAAATTTTCTATGGATGTTTCTTAGTAGACCATGTCAAACGACTGAAAAAAACTATTCAGCTTCCATAAACGGATAACGAAAATCAGTTGGCGGATTGAAGTTTTCTTTAATGGTACGTGGCGAAACCCACCGCAGCAGATTCAAGGGAGAACCCGATTTATCATTTGTGCCCGATGCCCTGGCACCCCCAAATGGCTGTTGGCCCACAACGGCACCTGTTGGCTTATCATTTATGTAATAGTTTCCTGCGGCATTCACCAAAATTTCATTGGCTTGCTCAATTGCAAAACGGTCATGTGCAAACACAGCACCGGTTAGGGCATACGGCGAAGTTTGGTCAACCAGGTTCAGGGTTTCCACCCAATTCTCAGCTTTGTAAACATACATGGTCAACACGGGTCCGAAAAGTTCTTCATGCATGGTAATATAATGCGGATTACTTGTAAGGATAATCGTCGGCTCAATGAAGTAGCCAGTCGTTTTGTCGCAATTGCCACCTGCAATCACCTCAGCATCCGCATCTTTTTTTGCATTCTCGATAAACATGGAAAGCTTATCAAAAGAAGCTTCATCAATAACAGCACCCACGAAATTTGTAAAATCTTCAACAGGTCCCATTTTTATTAATTTCAAATCGTCCAGCAAGCCTTCTTTAAGATCAGGCCACAGGTTGTCAGGAATGTATGCTCTTGAGGCAGCAGAGCATTTCTGACCCTGATATTCAAATGCGCCTCTAACCAAGGCCGTGCGCAAGGTTTTTACATCAGCTGATTTGTGAGCAACAACAAAATCCTTTCCGCCAGTTTCGCCAACTATTTTTGGATAGGTGTTGTGTATGGAAACATTGTCGCCAATGGCTTTCCATATTTTACTGAAGACAGTGGTGGATCCGGTAAAATGAACACCAACAAAATCGGGGTGTGAAGCCATAATTTTGCCGCCTACAGGCCCGCTTGGAAATACCAGATTAATCACCCCGTCAGGCAATCCTGCTTCTTCAAAAATCTCCATAATCACACTGGCGGCATAAATTTGCGTGTTGGCAGGCTTCCAAACGACTACATTGCCCATGATGGCAGGTGCTGAAGGCAAATTTCCAGCTATGGCCGTAAAGTTAAAAGGGGTAAGTGCATAAATAAAGCCTTCCAGTGGCCTGTACTCAATCCTGTTCCAGATACCATGCTCAGAAACGGGCTGCATACCATATATCTCTGACATAAACTGCACATTAAAACGCAAAAAATCAGCAAATTCGCAGGCAGCATCAATTTCGGCCTGGTGCACTGTTTTTGATTGACCGAGCATCGTTGCTGCATTTATCTTTGCCCTGAAAGGGCCGGAAACCAAATCAGCTGCCCTTAAAAAAATCGCAGCCCTGTCCTGCCATTGCAAAGCTTGCCAGGATGGACGTGCTTCCAAAGCGGCATCAATAGCCATGGTAACATGATTGGCATCACTTTCGTAATAATAACCCAACAAATGTTTAAAATCATGTGGTGGGTGCAAACTTTTCTGTTTGTCCGATTTTACACGCTTGCCACCAATCACCATGGGAATGTCTTTTACCTCAGCCCGCAATTTTGACAACATGGCCTTTATTTCGGCCCGCTCAGGAGTTCCCGGGGCATAGCTTTTTACTGTTTCGTTCCACGCCTTCGGAACCTGATAGAATCCACTGTACATTTCGTTCTGTTTTATGGTTGAAGATGAATGTTTTATAAATACAATAATGCATTTGCAAAGATACAAATTTTGCTTATTCAGAATGAATCCAATTAGCACGCAGGCATGAGATTACAATAATTTAACATACATTTAGCAATGGGCACAAGCTGTTGGATTGCATAAAGCCCCAAAATTCCGTATTTTTGTAATTCAATAATTTAACTTGATAGGCTGCGCATGGCAAGTTGAGAGCTGATTGTTGACAAAACAACGCATCGCGGCCATTAGCAGCCATTAGCCTTAGTGAAGAAAATATGAACAAACGTGCGAAATTCAGAAAAATTGACAAGATTGCCATCAATGTAAAAGCCCATAAAATACTCAGGCAAATTCATACAGAAAACCCTGAGGTTAAAGATATTTTATTACAAGCAAACGACAAGGAAGAGGCTATTTTAGGCATGCAGCGATGGATTAAGCCCCACTTTGACAAAAACCCTCATGCACTTGATTACTTTCATGAAAAAACAAAGGGAAGAGATGCTTATAACAAACTAAGCTGGCAAGACATAGGCGCCATCCGCATGATGGATTACATCCACAATGCAGGACGAATTTTTGAAGATATAAACCTGCAAGGCGATCTGGTAGGAAGCCACCCAATAAAATATCTATGGTTGGCTACCAAATTTGGTACTGGTGGTGCCAAACCCGATTTTTTTACAGATATGTTGATGCTTTTCCGACAAATAAAGGGCCAGCTTGAACAAAAAATACCCTCCCGCGAACAATTCGAAATATGGATGAAAAGACACCCCTCTGGCCTTGATGAGGACATGGTCAAAATCAGGAGAAAAAACCGCGACCGCATCCTCAAGGTTATCATTGAGAAAATAGATCAGGGCGAATTGAAAAGCAATCGTTATTATTTTGAAGAAGGAACCTCTTCAGAGCAGAAATTCCTGAAGGCCATGGAGTGGTGGAACCAAAGCAATTTTCACCTGAAATTTGCTGTGCGAACACCACAATTACTGAATGAACTGCTTAACAATTCACTCAGTAAGGAAACAATGGCTTTGCTGAACGACGCCAAAGAAGCAGGTATTCCCTTTTTCGTTAACCCCTATTATCTTTCTATGTTGCATACCAGTGAGCCGGCATCAGCAGTTGGTTCCGATCTTGCAATTCGTGATTATATTATATACAGCAAACAGCTCATCAAAGAGTTTGGGCAAATTGTTGCCTGGGAAATGGAAGACATCATTGAACCCGGCAAACCAAATGCCGCCGGGTGGGTGCTGCCAACCGTGCATAATCTGCACCGGCGATATCCGGAGGTGGCTATAATGATTCCCGACACAGCGGGACGGGCCTGCGGCGGATTGTGCGTAAGTTGCCAACGCATGTATGATTTCCAGAGCGGTCACCTGAATTTTAATCTGGACAAGCTAAAACCAAAGGAAACATGGCCACAGAAACTGCAAAAGCTGATGGATTATTTTGAAGAAGACACCCAACTGCGCGATGTTCTCATTACAGGTGGTGATGCGCTGATGAGCAGTGATAAATCGCTTAAAATAATTCTGGATGCCGTTTATCGCATGGCGCTCAGAAAAAAAGCAAACAATAAAGGATTGCCTGATGGAAGAAAATTTGCTGAAATTCAGCGTGTCAGGCTTGGTACACGCCTGCCTGTTTTTCTGCCACAACGCATAACTCCCGACTTAATTGACATATTGGCTGATTTTAAACAAAAGGCATCTCAGGTTGGCATCAAACAATTCGTGATTCAAACCCATTTTGAAACAGCCATGGAGGTGACCCCCGAAGTGAAAAAGGCAGTGGAAATGCTGCTGAGTGCAGGATGGATAATTACCAATCAGCAGGTGTTTACAGCAGCGTCTTCAAGGCGCGGTCACACAGCCAAATTGCGCAAGGTGTTGAACGATATCGGGGTGCTTACTTACTACACGTTCACCGTGAAAGGATATAAAGAGAACAGCCACAACTTTGCCACCAATGAGCGCGCTGTGCAGGAACAAATTGAAGAAAAAGCTTTTGGCTATCTAAACAAAGAGAATAGTAAAAAAGTTGAGGGTCTTGCTCAGAACGCGGAAAATATGCAAGAGAATCTGCAAAAAGTCCGAAGCGAAGCCGATGTGCCATTTTTAGCTTCTGACCGCAATGTGATTAACTTACCAGGTGTTGGCAAAAGCCTTACATTCAGAACAATTGGTGTTTCGCGTCATGGTAGGCGCATCCTGGAATTCGACCATGACCACACCCGCAACCACAGCCCGATTATTCACGAAATGGGAAAAGTGGTGATTATCGAATCCAAATCGATAAGTGAGTATTTACGGCAATTGGATGAAATGGGCGAAGATCCGGCTGAATATGAAAGCATCTTTGGCTATTCACTGGGCGAAACCGAAGCCTTGCAGAATATTTATAAGTACCCTGCCTACGACTACAAGGTTTCAGAAGAATTTACGAACCTTGAGCTTACAGAGACCTTTATGGACATGGCAACTTAGCAATTCCCTGCCAAAAAAAATAATAATTGGGGTTATTTGTTTGAGTGGTCAACAACCTCCAGCAATTTTCCATTTTGGTCGTAATTTCTCCATTCGCCAACCATGCGTCCGTTTTCAAATTGGCCTACACGGCGTTTTTGACCATTCTCATGGTATTCAATGGATTCGCCATGTTGCTTGTTGTCAATAAAGTGTTGTTGTGATTTCAGGTTTCCCCTTGGGTGAAAGCTGCGCTGCAATCCATCAAAAAATCCATTTTTATAATTATACTCTGCCACAAGCTGCCCTTTGGTATCATACCAGAAAGTCGCACCGCTGCGCAATCCATGCTCAAAATTTGATTTTTCCTGAATACCACCCTTCTCGTAATAGGTTGTTTGCAAACCATGCAATGCACCCTGCTTAAAATGGCTTTCCATGGAAATGCGGCCACCTTGTTGAAATCGAATCTGTTTTCCATCAAGTTGGTCATCTAAATATGAACCCTGCTCTGTGATATATCCTTTTTGATCGAGCAGGACATAAAACCCGTGTAAAACACCTTGCTTATAGGTATAAAGGGCCTTTAGCTGCCCATTTGGATAAAAGTCAAGTTGCCTTTGGCCCTCCCCATCAGTTTGCGTTTTCTCCGGGGTGGATTGCCAATCGCCAGCGCCAGCAAAAGCCATTGGTACTGCATAAATGAAGATCAAAATGAATGATATCAGCTGAAAACGTTTCATTTTTTTGATAATTTGTAACAAATGTACAGCAATTTATCCTGTTTTGGCATGGTGAATTAAAAGACCTGCAC
>CAYTUA010000354.1:0-5545 GCA_964440855.1 uncultured Lentimicrobiaceae bacterium | reverse complement strand
CCCCCACTATATAGCCCCCATCAGCAGTAGGTGCTATACTATTTCCCCAATCATTGCTGCTGCCCCCAAAAGTACGTTCCCAGAGAATCTCGCCTTCCCAGTCCACCTTCACCACCCACACATCGAACATGCCGTTGTTGTGGCTGATGTCGCCATCCACAGAGCCGGTTTTGCCGGTCATCACATAGCCACCCTCATGGGCATAGATCATTTGTCGGGCCATTTCTTTGTGGGTGCCACCATAACAGCGGCTCCATTGTATATTGCCCAGGCTGTCGGTTTTTACCAACCACCAGTCGCCATCACCGTGATTGCAACCCACATCGCCATTGGTGGAGTAAGTGTCCCCAAACATCACAAAGCCTTCATCGGTGGTGGGGAGCATATTGGCAGGGTAGTCCTGTTCACTGCCCCCATATGTTTTTTCCCATACTATTTCCCCGAAATCATTGGTTTTAATCAACCAGTAATCATTTTTACCGTGGTTAAAGGATACATCGCCATCAATGGAAGAGGTACTGCAAAAAGCAATAATTCCACCGTTTTTTGGTATAATTGTCCTGGCCCCTTCCCATACAGCCCCACCATAGCATTGCTGAAAAATAATTTCAAATTCCTGAGCATTTATTTGAAAGGTATAGAGCAGGAACAGGGTATATAAAGCAGTTGTTTTCATATTGTTCATTTTAAACAACAGCACAGATGGTACTTACCATCCGTGCTGTTGAAGTTATTTACATTAATGCTCAATTACAAGCTTTCCTGTTATAGAGGCCTGACCTGTTTTCAAGGTATAGTAGTATAGACCGGGGCTTATGTGGCGTGTATCCCACACATATTGGCCGGTCTTGTTGCTCAGTTCAATACGGTATATTTGCCGTCCTTGTGTATCGGTAATTTCCAATAAGGCGGTTTCATCGGAGCCGGTTAGGCGGTAATCAAAGCTCACCCAGCTGCTGGCCGGGTTGGGGCTGGCTTCTATTTTTGGTTCGTGCAGCTTATGCAGCGGTGGGGTTAAGACCGGCTTGGCTTTCAGGCCTTCTTCCACTTCTGCCGGGCAGTCGCAATAATCGTTGCCATACACAAAGGCCAGGGTGTTGCGTGCCTGCATGCCTGCCAACCCGGTGCTTTCTGCAACCAGCCCTTCTAATTGTGCTTTTTCGGCTGGGGTAAGCTGGAAGATGCTGCGGCCCTGGTTGTGCAAGCCGGCTTGCAGTTGCTTGAGTTCCATAAAGCGGCCATGTTCAGCAAGTGCATCGCCCGTGAGGTCGTACAGTTGGGGCAGCATGGCGGCAAGCGCTAGTGCATCGGTAGTTTCCCCGCTTTCCAAATAAGAATCCACAATTTGCAGGTCCATGGGCAGGCTTTGCCTGGCGGCCATAAAGCTGCGTATGGCGGCTTCATCACGGATGCTGTCGTTCAGCTTGTCGCGCAGCAGTACACCTGCGGCACGGTTTTCCATGCCGCCATGGTAAGCTATCTGGCCTTGCAAAATGGTTTTGTAGGTAACATTGCCTGTGAGGCTTTCAAGTATTTCGATCATATATTCCGGAAGCGGGTTGTCCTTTGTTTCGAGGTGTTCCATCAGTTCCTTCTTTTTGAGTTCGTCAGGGTTAGCTGCTAACACCTCAAAGATAATGCTTTCGGGCAATACATCGGTGCGATCGGAGGCCGAAACCAAAACTTCCTTGCTCAAAAGGGGCGACATGCCCAGCAATTCGGCCCGTAGCTCCCACATTTCTTCGGGCCAGGCCATTGAAATATCCGCCTGTACGGCTTCGGTATTGCCGCCGTCGAGCAGGGATTCGTAGAGGTTGCTCACACTGTTGTAGGTGTTTTGGCTCTCGATGAGTTCCTGCTCAAAAAACTGCTGCTGTTCGGCCGTGAGGCCTTTGGGGTCAATCTCACTACCACCGCCGCCAAAGCTGGAGGCACAGGTATGTGCAAAGGAAACCAAATAGGGTGTTACATTTGATGATATACGTGTAGGTACCTCATTAGTTGCCGATGTGTGAAAATAATCAACATGATTGATAGCCAAGTTGTTGATATGGCGCGGAGGCCCAAGCGGATTGGTTACGTTGGTAAAGGTGTTTCCGGCTGCCCGTGCCCCACTTCCTTGCTTGCCGGCAACGCCATGGTCAACAAAATAGAAATCGAAGAAGTTTTCGGAATTAGTATTGCATTGGAAAACGAGTCCCTGATCGGAATTCTGTGTTAAAAAGTTTTTACCTTCAGCCAAGTTGGCTCGGTTGAGGGCGTTGAAGTAGTTTTTGTAGATTTCGTTCGAACTCAAATCAAACTCTGGTTCATTATTAACCCTTATCCCGATCACATCGGTTGTGGATGGGTCGGAGCTGCTGGTGAAGTTATTTTCCTCAATGATGTAACCATTGCTGTTGGTGATGTCGATGCCGGTGCCAAATAGGCCGCTGCAAGCAAAGCCCTGCTTGCCATAGGTGCCAACCTCAAAATTGCTTCGTATGATGGTGGCATTGTTCACAGCATTAATCATCACGCCATACCCGTTTCCAATGAATTCTGCTTGGTCCACAAAAATGGTTTTTGAAGTCCTGGAGTTGGTGGCATAGATGGCTGCATCGAGGTTGCTAAACACATTGGGTTCGATATAGGGCTCGGGGCATGGGGCTATGGACTGGCTGCATCCCGGCACCACCCTGAAGTTGGCATCTATGGTAAAAATGCCATTTCCTCTGGCGGCAGCTTCGGTCATATCGTTGCGAAAGGTGTTGGCCGTAAACTTGATGCCATCCACATCCCACATGGTGATATGCGAATCGAAGTCACTGCTGATCGTATAGTCATCATTCACTTCAAAGGTGCAATTCCTGAAATAGCTGACATTGCCATAGAGTATCAAAGGGTTGACCGGGTTGAAATTCTGATACGACAAAAACTCAACGGAGCGTTTGTTGTTTCGGAATGTGGCGTTGGTGGCTTGCACGATGCCGCCCATGCTGTTCCAGTCGTTCGGTTTCCATAGAGTAACGGCATTGAAGGCATTTTCGATCACTGCACCATTTTTTAAAGTTAGTTTGCCCTGCGGATTTAATTCGCCTGGCAATGCAAATTGCGAGGCACTTGAGTTGCCCCAGACCTCTACGCCTCGCCAATATTGGCCACAAGGATTCGAAAGAATTGCTCCATTGATAATGAGATTTGCACCTTGCTCAACAAATATTGTTGTGTGCTCTGCCATAAAAACATTACAGTTTAGTATTTCTAAGCTTTTTCCAGATTGAATTAATAAGTCTTGGTCGAAATACTTGTCAGTATTCCAGATTTGATCTTCTTCAATTATAAATACATTACCACTATAGAGAAAATTGTCACAGATTATCGAACAACCATACTCAACATCATAAGGGCCAATTAATGGATCCGAATCATTACAATCATATTCGTCTGGGGCATATGGAGGACAAGTTGGAGGTTTTGGACCAATTCCCCAATAATAATACCCATCTCCATCGAAATCATTGCAAGGAATATTTGATGAAGAATAGTTAAGACTAGTTAATGGATTTAAAAGGGCATAAGCCAAAAAAACAGAAGTTTGAGTAACGTCCATAATAACTTTAATAAATGGTGTGTTTTCAGGCCCCCAACTACCGTAACTTTGTTCGAAAATATAGTACGGCTTACCAATATCCAATGAATGCTTTGGCACAACTATTTCTTGACCTGTATGAGAAATACTACCATCCAAAATCATATCTCCTTCCTTAACAATTCCATACCCAACAAGATTCATAGAATGATCCCACTCAAAAATTACACCTGTTAATGGACCATTTACTATCAAACTCTCTTTTAGCTGAACTTCATCCCCACTAATAGTTTGCCTATGATTTATTTGAATTTTTTCATCAGGATCAGAGCATTTATCTCCACATAGTGCTTGATATCCAGCTGTGAAAGGAAAACAATCTTCATTAACGACACCTGTATTCATAATATAGTTTATTGCTGTCCCAGGACTGCCACCATGCTGCCAGTGTCCTCCTCCACTGCAAGAAATAACATCTTGTTCGGAAAGATTAACATTTATTTGCTGATTATAATATATGTTTACAAGTGATTCTAAAGAATAAACTGGGGCAAACGCCCAACATTCACCAGCAATTTGGGTTACTGTTCGAGGACTGATCCAACCAAATCCTACTTGATTATAGTAAGGACTGTTTGGCAAATTGGCACCATGTCTATTTCTCCAATCAAAATTGCTTACAATTTCTGTACTAGCACTCGGTGTTTCATCTCCTAAAAATGAAAAATATCCTCCTATGTAATAGTCGAATCCATTCAAATTTGGCAGCATGCCCCCAAAAAGCATTTTCTTTTCGCTATATGTCAAATTGGTTAATGGTCCAGTACCTGCACGCCATGTTTTGTGATTAAATTCTAAGAAAGCATTGATTTTATCAATATATAACCCTCTATTATACGTCAATGCAGCACTTTGCAGGCTTTCAATATTCGACCTTATTGTTTTATCATTAATTATTTCATATACAATAAATTCTGCATCCACCATTTCTATTCTAATTGAATGCAAATCTACATTGTCAATATGGCATGTCTCATAGCAAATATTACTAAAAGTAGTATCTCCAAAAGGACTTATTAGCTTAAATATATCGAGTATTAATGACTCATTTTGGTTTATGTCAACAAGTACAGCCCTTACAAAACTACTATCATTATTCAATGTAATTGATCCACTGATTCTTATTCCATTACTTGTTTCTCCATTTTCAAATAGTAGTATTTCCGCATCTGAACAAAACGTTTCATTGATTTTATAACTTATCTCTTGTGCATTTATGTGCGTAGTAAAGAGGCTTGTAACAAGAACAAGTATTATTTGTCCGAATTTGCTTATTTTCATTTTTTTAAATTTTAGGTGTATATTATATATGTGGTTAGTAGATGATTGTATCATACTATTAAGACAATTGCCATCCCTCAGGTTCTGCCTGTTTAAGAATGGCCGTTCGTCGAACGAACTTATTTTTCCCCAGCCAAAAAATGTGTTTCGTTGTGCAAAGCTGCACATATTGTCCTGCAATAAGGCACACAATTTTCTGCCCAATAGCAACCATCATAAATAAACAATTGCTAAATGCAAGAAAAGACCTGCTTGCCGCTAATTTGTTGCGGTGGGTGATAATATGCAGAATAACAACACGATAAAAACCAAGCCATAAGCCAAGAAGCCAGTTTATGCCAAAACGGATACTTGCCGAGGGACTTGATGTGGATAAGTGCTGCATGCGGTATTTTGTTGCCGAGAGCTAACTCTTTTTCAACTATTAATACCAAAAAGCATGAAAAGTGCACCACCTTGTTTTAAATTTAGAATGGTTCTAAATAAAACACATTGAGGGATAATGCTTTAGAATTTTCAGCTAGCAATAATTATTATACGGTGTAGCTAAAGCTACAAGATAGGGTTGCGAAGCGGATGCTTCGCAAAACAGCCACCTCAAAGATACTGCTTTCGGGCAATACGTCGGTGCGG
>CAYTUA010000353.1:0-2516 GCA_964440855.1 uncultured Lentimicrobiaceae bacterium | reverse complement strand
ACGATTCAAGCGCTCAAGTTTGACAATTCAAGCGCTCAAGTTTGACTGGCATAAAGCAGATGAAAGCAAGATGGTACAATTCATCGGACTGACAAAATTTCTTACCGGACTTCATTGATGTTTGTGTGGATTTGAGGCCATACTATCTGATTCACATACATTTGTTGTAATTGGGGTAATCGGAGTTCCGTTCATACATTTTTACTCCAATGAATAAGGGGAAGGAGCGAAAGCTAGGCAGCCTGATAATTACAAAATCAGTGAAGGAACAATTGAAACAACCAATACCTGATACCAGCGATATACCTTCTGACAATCCCCAAACAAAAAAATAGATTCCACTATAATCCCAAAATAATTTACTTTTGGAATTAATAACAACAAAAAGAACAGGCCATGAAAAAAATTACCACCCTGATTTTAGCACTTTTAATCAGTGCTTTAGGCCTTTTTGGCCAATGCGAACCCGACCCGCAATATAGTTTGCCGGGTATCTATCCGGATAGTGCAACAGGCTTTCCGGTTGCCTACGCAACTTTCGAATACAACCTGGTGATTACCGCTATTATCCCTACCGACACCATTCTCTTTGGTGAAACAAGCTTTCAAATTGATTCCATTGGCCTGGTCGAAATCAATGGCATGCCCGAAGGTTTCCTGGCCTTGCCCAATTCCGTATCAGGCTACTGGTATGGCGGCACCTCCGGTTGCATGTTGATTACAGGAACCCCAACACAGGCTCAAGTTGGCGAATACCCACTAGAAATAAAACTGGCAGGCTATGTGCAGGGTATTAGCTTCCCAATTCCGGCAGATATAAACTTCTACAGCATAATTGTAATGGATTCGGCAGCCATGAACCTTCCTGATCTGGCAGGCACAACCAAAACCAAAGCTGATGCCTTTCCCAACCCATTTGATGATGTGATTACCATAAGCTTTGAATCTGCCAAGCCCGGAACTTTCGAGTGCCTCATTTATGACAGCAGACAGCAACTGTTGATCAGCCAAATATTTACGGGACATATCGGGCGAAACAGCTTCCCAATAGATGGCTCTGACCTCAAGCCCGGCATGTATTATTGCGTAATCAGGCAAAGTGGCAACACTTCAAAAACCATCTTGAAGCTTATCAAAAAATAGCTGCAAAATAAAACAGGAGTGTATTTGACTATGGTTTCCATTCAACATCTCTTTAAGAAGCACCAGCTGTTTGCATCTATTGCCTTATTATTGCTCATTTTGATGCCTTTACACATCATGGCGCAAAACCCAATCATTCAAGGACGTGTAACAGATGCTGCTACAAGCACTCCCTTGCCCGGCGTAAATATCTCTGTAAGCGATCAGCATGGTGTAGCTACCGATGCCAATGGTTTTTATTCCATTGCAACAGAAACCGGCAAGATAAAATTGCTTTTCCGCTTTGTGGGATACAATAGCGAAAGCCGCATACTTGAGCTGGAAGCAGGTGAAAAAAGAACCTTACATATTGCATTAACCGAACAGGCACAATTACTCAACGAACTTGTAGTGAGCGCATCACGCTACGAAGAAAAGATATCCGATGTTATTGTATCCATGGAAACTATCAGCCTGGAAAAGATTGAAAACACCCATACAACATCAATAGAAACAGCACTTCAGCAAGTGCCGGGCCTGATGTTCCTCGACGATCAGGTGAGCATTCGCAGTGGAAATGGCTACAGCTATGGCGTTGGTTCGCGTGTGTTGCTCATGCTGGACGACCTGCCCATGCTTACCGGAGCCGGTGGCGAAGCCAAATGGAACTTTATCCCCCTCGAAAACCTGAGTCAGGTGGAGGTGATCAAAGGAGCCTCCTCCGCCTTGTATGGCTCGTCGGCACTCAATGGGGTTATCAATGTAAGAACAGCCTATCCAACAGTTACACCCAAAACAAGCATCATGCTCTACAGTGGCTTATATGGCAATCCCAAACGCCAGGAAATTGCCTGGTGGGGTGATGCCACGCCTTATTATACTGGTGTCCGTTTCAGCCACAGCCGAATGATCGGAAATCTTGACCTGGTGGTGGGTGCCCATGTTAATAAGGATGCCGGCTATCGTGAAAATGAAAAGGACGAATCTGTGCGCTTCAATATCAACACACGCTACCGGAGCAAAAAAGTAACAGGCCTTTCTTATGGGGTAAATGGCAATGCCATGTTCAGCAGGGGTGGCAACTTTCTGCTTTGGATGGACGGCGACACCAATGTGTACAGGGCATCGCCCGATTTTGATCAAAGCTACAACAACAGCCGCTTCAATATTGATCCGCACATCACTTACCACACAGCAAACAATGGCAGGCACACCCTTAAAGGCAGGTTATTCAAAGTAGCCTACGATAACGACACCCTCATGCATAACTATGATGATTCCTATTTTGCCGAATACCAATATCTGAAACGCTGGAACAATGGCCTGAACCTGACGCTGGGCAGCAGCATCACCTATATCCAATCATTCTCCAACCTTTTTGGCGACACCATGCA
>CAYTUA010000352.1:0-7045 GCA_964440855.1 uncultured Lentimicrobiaceae bacterium | reverse complement strand
AAAGATATGTACTATTTTGGTAACTAACATAATGGTAACTTATTATTTTGTTACATATTTTGTGTCTGCATTGATTCGTTTACGATTAGAAACATTAATACGGGCCAGCTTATCCCCTTCTAATGTACTGTCGCAGTGCTGCTCCGGCGAATGCCCTGCCATCTTCGCTAAAAGCTATAACTCACACCTGCCGTAATAAAGCGTGGCAATCCCACCCTAATACCTTGTGGCCTGCGCGATACGATATAACGCTCGTTTAGCAGGTTTTTCACTGCGGCATTTACCTCAAATCCCGAATTATTGAAACGATACCAAATACCGGCATTCATTACAAAATGGGCAGGGATTTCGCCGATGCGGCCATTGGCAGTCGCCTGCACATAGCTGTAATTGGGGTCGTTCTGGTCCAATACGATAAAAGTATCGGTGCTTTTGGTATTGAGCTGGTCAGTAAACTGGCTGCTGGTGTAATGGGCCGATAGCTTGGCACCCAAACCGAAGGACGATTCAAAATACAAGGCGCTGTTGAGCAATAGTGCGGGCGCGTAAGGTGTGCTATTGCCGTTGATATTGACCAATACCTGCTCGCCATCCACAGCTGTTTTTTCGGCCACAAAGCGGTCGCTGCTGAAAAATGATTCCACCCATGTGGCATTTGATTTCAGGTACAGGCTGTTGCCCTGCGACAACCAGCTGCTGAAATGGATGTCCAATGAAGCTTCCACGCCGCGGTGTTGGGTTTCGCCCCCATTCACCAGGCCGGAGCCAATGCCGCCCGACGATTCTGAAACGGGGATTACCTGGTTGGAGAAGTCCATATAAAACAGGGTGATTTCGGCTTCTACAGCTTCACCTTTCTGCAGCCTGGCACCGAATTCATAATTCCAGCTTTTTTCGGCATCAAGCATGACATCTTCACCCTGGCTGCTGATGGCATCCTTTATACGTGGTGGGGCAAATCCGCGGTGGATGCCCATATAAAGTCCAACGCTTTCAGTAAGTTCCATATTGATCCCTGCTCCAGGTATCAGTTTGGTGAGCTGGGTGTTGGCCACAATTGTTGTGTCTTTATTGTTTGTGCGCAATATCTGGCGCTCATAGTCAACCGATTCCAGTCGCAGGCCTCCTGTCAGGGTAAGTGAGGGACTCAGCATCGTTTTATTTTGTGCATAGGCACTCGTGGCCTGTCCTGTTCGGATTTCGTCGTTACGCAAGATACCCGACAAAGCATCAGCAGTGCTGCCATTCACCCTTTGTTCGTAGGCGCGTTCGTAAAGGAAGCGGGCTCCGGCATCCAGCTGGTTGGTGATGCCCGAAACAGCATATTTGGCACGCAACCTCGATTCTGCCCCAGCCACTTCAAACTGCCTGTTGCGGTTGCCGGTAGTATTGCGCATATATATGGCTCCTTCGGGTTTGTCGGCATCGCCAAACCAAATGCCTGTCAAACCCGAGGCGTTGGGGTTGTAAGTGAAATCCTGACGCAGCCAGTTGCGGGTGGTGGTATATCCAAACACATTGGTTTTGAGCACGATGTTTTCAGTAAAATGATAATCGTGTGCAGCTGACAAGGCATAGCGCCTTACTTCCAGGTTGTCGTTGGGGGCTATGCGCAAATCATCCATGCCGCCCATATCATACATGGCCTGCGTTAAACCAACATAGGTGGCATTGGAGTTTTCGTTGTAAATGCTCCACTTGATGTTTATTGTGGAGCGGATGCCGGTTTGAAAGCGGAATTTGCCGCTCAAATCGTCAAGTCGAAACTGGGTTGGGCCTATATTGTCGGCCTGTTTACGCAAATAGGTAAAGGTGTAACCCGCATTGCCAAAGGTATTTCCATGACGTATCATCCCGTTGAAGTAGCCGCCGCTTCCGCCTTTCAGCGAAACAAGCCCAGCACTTTCGGCTGGCGGGTCAGCAGTGATGTAATTGATTACGCCCCCAATGGTTTGCGGGCCATACAACACCTGCCCGTTTCCCTTGAGCACTTCTATGCCCGTCATGCGGTCCATGGCCGGGGTATAATACATTTCTGGTTCGCCATAAGGCCCCAGTGCCACAGGAATGCCATCTTCGAGCATCAACACATTGCGGCTTTTGTCGGGGTCCAGGCCGCGGATACCAATATTGGCGCGCAAACCGGCACCTTCTTCTTCTACGGTATGTATGCCCGAAATCAAACGGAAGGCTTCATTGTTGGTTACAAACATGCCCTGGTTGATATCACTGGCAGTGAGTACATTGGCCGATCCGGGCAGGTAACGCAAGATACCAATACGGCTGCCTGTAACGGTTACCTGATCCATCATCACAATGTCCTGATCAAGCTCAACATTCAGTTCGAGTGTCGTTTTTTCAGTAATTTCAACGGCTTGTTCCATGGCTTTGTAGCCAACACCTTGAATCCTGATGATGTGGTTGCCGGGCTGCAGGTTTAATACGTAGTATCCTTTTATATCGGTTGTAGTACCAATGTTGG
Organism: uncultured Lentimicrobiaceae bacterium; assembly: GCA_964440855.1. Classification (GTDB taxonomy): domain Bacteria; phylum Bacteroidota; class Bacteroidia; order Bacteroidales; family F082; genus CALAZZ01. Next base: position 4,563 of record CAYTUA010000352.1, on the reverse strand, counting down.
TGCCTTTGATAAATACAGTGACGTAGGGCAGGTTTTGTCCCTCGCTCTGCACCGAGCCGTGCACCATCGACAGGCCTTTGAGGTCATCATTTGTGGCTTTTGCAAAAAGTGCCGCAATCAATAGGGCAAGTGTAATGAGTGTATTTTTCATGGTTTTGGTTATTGATAGATAAAACTTATTTTCATGAAGCGAAATTAAACCCTCCTTGCAGGCCACTCAATACCGAATAATGGGTATTTGAATATCGCTTTACTGCTTTATTCATAATATTAAAATCATTAGTGTCCGGTGAAATTTAATAATAGTGTAAAATGAGTTCGAGATTCCTCACTTCGTTCGGGATGACAAGTAGTTAGCTTTTATGAGATGGAGGTTGGTGGCGGAAAAGCCGCCACCAACCCCCATCCCCAACAAATACTCCAGAGTCCTTGTCATTTCGACCGCAGGGAGAAATCTCCAAATTTTAACCGGACACTACTATATTAAAATCTGTATTTTTGCGTTTTGATAAAGCTATTTTCAGCATGAAGAAGAATATTTCTTATTTGTTTCTGCTTTCCATTTTGTCCATTGTTTTGGTTTCCTGTAGCAAGGATGATGGTCCGGCCGACCCCTTTAAACCCTTTATTGTGCTGAATGGACCCAACCCTGTCTGGTCGCCCCTGGGCGAGCCTTATACCGACGAAGGGGCTAAGGCCTATGATATTACGGCCGACCGCGATACCATAGATATCAGCTTTCGACTGGAGGTAAACAGCAATGTGGACACGGAAAAAGTGGGTAATTACGGGGTGCGTTTCAATGTAAGTGATGAAGCCGGAAACAAAGCCGATGAAGTAGTTCGAACCGTTTACGTTAATATTTTCTGATGCGATTCCATTTTCCTGTCACACGACGGCTTAGCATGCCCTTGCTGCTTTTGGTTAAATTACTCACCATTCTGGTATTGATGAGTTTGAGCCGGTGGCTTTTCTATGTTTTTAACCTTTCCGAGTTCGGGCATATTGGTTTTTTCAAACTGATGCATCTGATGATGCTGGGCCTGCGGTTTGACCTCTCAGCAGTTTTTATGCTGAACCTGCCTTTAATCTTTTTGTCAGCGCTGCCCATCACCTTTCGTTGGGATAACTGGTACCAACGTCTTACAAATATTTTGTTTGTTGTAGCCAATACATTGGCGCTGGCTGTAAATCAAATAGATATAATTTATTTCCGTTATATTTCCAAACGCACCACCTACGAAGTTTTCCAGTTTTTCGGGAATGCAGATGAAAATATCCTGCCACTCGTAGGGCAGTTATTTATCGATTTTTGGTATATGCTGCTCATACTGGTGTTGATGGTATGGGTTTTGATTAAGATCACCACCTTTTTTGTTCCGGGCAGCCCTTGGCCTGTTCGTAAGTTTTACTGGTTTTTGATGCAAACCATTGTTTTTGTATTGTGGATGGGCGTCAGCCTGATTTTTATCCGGGGTGGGTTTCAGGGCAGGCCCATCAGCCTTGTAACTGCCGGTATGCGCACATCACCCCAGTATATTCCGCTGGTGCTCAATACGCCCTTTAGCATCGTTAAAACTTTTGGACAGAAAACATTGCAAGAGCAGCATTTTTTTGCACCCGAAGAGCTGGAGGCCTTGTACAACCCGAAAAAGGACAATCTGAAGGTGAATCATCCAACGGATAGCCTGCAGTTTAAGGACTATAATGTGGTTATCCTGGTGCTGGAGAGCTTTGGGCGCGAGCATATTGGTTATTATAATTCAGACAAAGAAGTCAGTATTACGCCTTTTTTAGACTCTTTGCTTTCCCAAAGCTATACCTTCGAAGCGTGGGCCAATGGAAAGCGCTCTATCGAAGCCCTGCCGGCCATTCTGGCGTCTATTCCCACCTTAATGCCTGTTGATTTTTCCACTTCGCCCTACATCACTAACCGGATTAAAGGCCTCGGTACACTACTGGGAAACCGGGGTTACCACACTTCCTTTTTTCATGGGGGCAACAATGGCACCATGAATTTTGATGCCTTTGCCTACACCGCTGGTTTTGATCATTATTATGGCAGAAATGAGTATGGATTGGACAAGAATTTTGATGGTCAATGGGGTATTTTCGATGGCCCCTTTTTGCAATTCACTGCGCAAGAAATGAGCACGTTTCCCCAGCCCTTTGTTTCGAGCGTGATGACCCTTTCGTCCCACCACCCTTATTTCATCCCCGAATCCATGGAGGATGCCTATGGGCATGCCGAGAGCAAGCTGGAGAAAAGCATTGCCTATACAGATGATGCCTTGCAGCAGTTTTTTAATAAAATTGGACAAATGCCCTGGTTTGGTAACACCATTTTTGTCATCACTGCCGACCATACTTCTGAAAGCAATGAAAATCCCCTGTACCGATCGACCATGGGCAATTATGCCATTCCGATTGCATTCTATCTGCCTGACGGACAACTGAAAGGAAAGTCGAACTTAATTGCCCAGCAAACCGACATCATGCCCAGCGTGCTGGCTTTGTTGCATCACAATGAGGCTTTTGTAGGCTTTGGTGAAAACCTCTTTGATAAGGATGCCAATCACTTTGCCATCAATTACTACAACAATGTGTACCAGTTGCTGATGGATGATTATGTGCTTCACTTTAGTGGAGACCAACCGCAGGCTTTGTTCAACTTGAAAGAGGACCCTTTTATGGAAGTGAATGTCTTGCGCAGGGATGAAGCTGTACGGCAAAAAATGGCAAACTTCGTCAAAGCGCTTATTCAGCAATACAACCACCGTTTGATTCATAACCAACTGGATGCTAAGGAATAACAGCTATGCAGAACGTGAAGAAGAATGTTCTTTTTGTTGTAAATCCTGTTTCAGGTGTTGGTAGCAAGGATAGTTTCCCACAGTTGGTTGAAAAAACGCTTGATCGTTCAAAATTCGATTATGAGATTGTTTATACCAAGAAGGCCGGGCATGCCATCAAGCTCAGCAAGAAGGCTGTAAAACAAGCTGTTGATATTGTTGTGGCCGTTGGTGGCGATGGAACCATCAATGAGGTGGCCGGCAGCCTGATAGGCACTGATGTCATTCTGGGGCTGGTGCCCGGTGGTTCGGGCAATGGGCTGGCCCGTCACCTGCACATTCCCTTGCACACCGAAGGGGCTCTGAAGCTGATCAACAGCTGCCATGTATCGAAAATAGATACCGGCATTGTCAACGGACAGCCTTTTGTCAGTATTGCTGGAGTTGGCTTTGATGCATTGGTGGCCAAGCTTTTTGCCAGGGAACCCCACCGTGGATTTCTAACTTATTTCCGCATTGTGGCCGGCAGGTACCAGCATTACAAACCAAAGCATTATAGCATTGTTATCGATGGTGGTCAGGAAATTCAGAAAGAAGCCCTGTTCATTACCCTGGCCAATTCCAATCAGTTTGGCTACAACACCACCATAGCCCCCAATGCCAAGCTTAACGATGGTATGATAGATGTTTGCATTGTGGAGAAGCCTACCATTTTTGAGATGCCCTTGATTATTAATTTGCTCTTCCTGAAGATGATACACCACTCCAGGTATGTTACTATAATCAAGGCAAAAGAAGTGAAGGTGATCCGCAACAAAAACCGGATGGTGAATATTGATGGCGAACCCATGAAGTTGGGAAAAGACCTCGTGGCGAAGGTAAATCCATTGAGCCTGCATATTATAATACCTTAATATTATGAAAAAGAAACGCTTAGGTGATATTGTTTATTCTACCAATCCTCATTTTGAGTATGATAACGGACAGCAGGAAGAGGCAGCCCTGCCACCACAGCAGCAGCAGTTGCGCATTATGCTGGATAAAAAACAAAGAGGTGGTAAAAAGGTAACCTTGATAACCGGATTCGTGGGCCCCAACCAAGACCTGGCCGATTTGGGAAAGCAACTCAAGGTATTGTGTGGGGTTGGTGGAAGTGCCAAGGATGGTGAGATTCTTATCCAGGGCGATTTCAGGGAAAAAGCACTCAACTGGCTTGTTCAAAAGGGCTATAAAGCCAAGCTTTCTGGTGGCTGAAATCCCGCCTGATTTCAGGTCAATTCATTTGCATACATTCTAAATTGCTATTCTATTTAATTTATTATCAAGCAACTATATTTAGAATAAGTCTTGTATAATATAACAGGTAAATAAATACCAAAATACCTTGTATTTTTGCATCAAAATTTATGCAATGAAATACTTTGAGCCTACCGACAGCCTGTTTGAAATTACCGAAAAGTATCCTGAAACCTTGAAGGTGTTTACGGACAATGGTTTTACCCAATTGGCCGACGAAGCTAAAAGAGCCACATTTGGCCAACAACTGCAGCTGGAAATTGCCCTTAGCATGCGGCAACTGGATTATGAAGCCTTTAGCTTGCTTTTGGAAACAGCCATAGCAGGTGGCCAAAAGCAGGATGCCAATCCGCGTGAAGATGTGCGTGTGAAAGGACTGCTGCCCTGTCCTGTGCGCCTGCCATTGCAGGAAAGGCTGGACGAATTGCTGGCGGGTTTCGCTGACAAGGGCATAAGCGTGGCAGCCAGCCTCAAG
>CAYTUA010000351.1:0-11580 GCA_964440855.1 uncultured Lentimicrobiaceae bacterium | reverse complement strand
TTTTCTGAAATTGTAACCGCCGACACCATTACAATTATGCGGTCAGGAAAGCCCGCCAAAAGGGTTTTTATATTTCTTCTGAAAGACTTGCAGCAGCTGCCTGAAAACTTTTTTGCGGAATAATTTGCAGAAACAGATTATATCTTTACCTTTGCACTCCCAAAAATAAGGCAAGATGAAACGTACTTTTCAACCATCGAACAGAAAACGTAAGAACAAACACGGATTCAGGGAAAGAATGGCAACTGCTAATGGCCGCAGGGTTTTAAGGCTCAGAAGGGCTAAAGGCAGGAAGAAATTGACTGTATCTGACGAATATTAAGCGGTAGGCGTTAAGTCGTTCTTACCCTCATAAGATAATATTCAACAGAAGGTAGTGTTTTTGCATTGCCTTCTGTTTTTTGTTGTCTCTATGCAAGCAAAAAATTCTTTGAATAAAGAATACGGAACCCTAATCTAAAAAATTCATCTCGCAAACCTGTCCTGTTCTTCAGGAGACGCAAACCTGCCTTGGCGAGAAATTTTGTGAATTAATCAGGCTAAGTCAATATACTGATTAAACTGACTTTTATGATTTGACTGATAATTATTTGCTGACGATGTGAGCTTCATTGTAATTCTCCATGAATCAGCTCGATCAGGGTCTGACCTCCCCTAACAATCCTTGCATTTACTAATGCAATGTATAATATCAGATAAGGTGTTGCTCATCAGCGAATAAAAAATCTTTTTTCCATCACGCTTCGATTTGAGCACCCCTTTATTCTTCATTATATTCAGGTGGTGTGAAGCAGCAGCTTGTTCTATTTCGAGGCGGTTATAAATCTCTGTAACGCTTAATTGATCTTCTTTCGTAAGCATTTCAATGATGGCGATACGCATTGGGTGGGCTATAGCCCTTAACCTTCCGGCCATTTGCTCGAGTTTTACAACACTTAGTTCTGCTAATTCCATCGGCCAAAATTTTTTTTACAAAAATAGTGAATCTGCTGTTTATTATAATGCTGTTTTTACCTAATCCTATGTAGAATAGGTCAATATATAACCATTATAAATAAGGTAGTTGGTTTTGCCTGTGATATTTTGAGGGTTTACTAAACAGCCCGACTTATATGTATGCATTATCCGCAACGGTTAAGTATTTCCGACAGCTTGGCTCGTCAAATCATATTGCCTTATCTTTGCAAGCCATGAATTTGAACACGAGCGGCCATGCAAAACAACAGTGAACCACTTACCGTACATCGCAAAGCGCTGGAAATCAATCTTGACAAAAGCATATACGGCAGTTTTGCCGAAATTGGAGGCGGACAAGAGGTTTCGCGATTTTTCTTTCAGGCCGGTGGGGCATCAGGTACCATAGCCAAGTCCATTTCCGCTTACGACAAAAGCTATAGCGACGCCTTGTATTGCAAAGATAAATCGTCCAAACGTTACGTGGCACGCGAGCGTCTTGAGCTGATGCTTGATACCGAATACACCGAGCTCGTTGAACTTTTAAACCAGTCGAGGCCAACAGGCAACCGCTTTTTTTCATTTGCCGATACCGTTTCTACCCTCAACTATAAAAAGGACAACATAGCCCATGGCTGGATGGGGGTGCGGTTTCAATTAAAAGAAAAAAGTGCACCCAATCAGATTATCATCCATGTGCGACTGCATGAAAATGACAACTTATTGCAACAAAATACACTTGGAATTCTGGGTGTAAACCTGATATACGCCTGTTTTTACCTGTGGGAATGGCCCAACAGTTTTTTACAATCACTTCTGGACAACCTTTCAAATGATCGTGTAGAAATTACCATGATGCACATGAGTGGCCCCGAGCTGTCGTATGTTGACAACCGCCTGCTTGCCGTGCAATTGGTAAAAAATGGCATGACAAGTGCTATCATGTTCGACCGATATGGACATGTGCAAGAGCCTGACGACATGCTTTATAAGAAGAATGTGCTGGTTTTCAGGGGCAGTTTCAGACCGATTACCTATGCTGGTGTCGATATCCTGAAATCAAGTTTCAGTCTGTTTAAAAAAGATGAAGACTACGACAAATTCAGCACGCTACCCCTTTGCGAAATCACGCTGAACAACCTGCTGGAATCTGGGAGTTTTGATGAGCGCGACTTTCTTGACAGGGTTGACTTACTGAACGATATCGGCCAGAATGTGATGGTTTCGAACTTCAAGGAATTTTACAAACTGGTGGACTATATGACACAATTCAGGATTATTAAATTGCGCGTAGTGATTGGCATAATGACATTTGAAAAAGTATTGGATGAAATCTATTATAAGCACCTGAAAGGTGGTATTCTGGAAGCGCTGAGCAAGTTGTTCCCCTCCAATGCGAAAATGTATATTTATCCCAGTTTCGACAAAGAACACAATGAATTGTTTAGCATTGAAAACCTCCAATTTCCACCTGAAACCCAGCACCTGCATGATCATCTGGTTCTAAACCGGATGATACTTGACATTCCCATGGCCAATCCCAAGTATATGGACATCTTTTCGCATATGGTGCTCGACCGCATTCAGCGAAAAGACCCGACCTGGGAGCAATTGGTTCCGAATTTTATTGCCAACCGCATCAAGGAAAGAAAGCTTTTTGGCTATAAGCCATTCTAAAATTATTTATTCACAAACCCCAAATTACAACCCATGTTTAAAACAAACGAATACTTCGACGGAAAAGTTAAATCAATTGCTTTTGAAACCACTGAAGGCCCTGCCACTTTGGGCGTAATGGCTGCAGGCGAATACGAATTCGGAACCAGCTCCGTTGAATTCATGACCGTGATTTCTGGTAAAATGCTTGTGCAACAACCAGGCGAAACTGAGTGGAAATCATACAGTGAATTTGAAACTTTCAAGGTTGAAAAGAATGTGAAGTTCAAAGTAAAAATGGAAGGCGACACTGCTTACCGCTGCCTGTATCGTTAAAAATCACTTATTGTCTTTTCGTGAGTTTCATGACCCATTTGGTCAAATGAACGAAGCCTGATACCCGTTTTTCTTTTGATCAAACGGATAATAGTTGTTATTTTGTATTCTTAAAAGCAAGCACAACCTATGCTCGATCCTGTTTATAGTCAGTTGGTATTGCCTTTTATTATTGCACTTTTTCTTGCAATAAACATGGGTGGCAGTGGCACGGCCCCTAGTTTTTCGGCTGCCTATGGCGCCAACCTTATCCCCCGGAGTTTAATTCCCGGTTTGTTTGGCATCATGGTTTTCGCGGGTGCCATTGTTGCTGGAAAAGGGGTAGCGCTTACCATTGGCAAAGGCATACTACCAGCCGAAAGCATGACCATTACACTTACATCTATCATTCTGCTGTCAGTGGCCTTGTCACTGCTTTTGGCCAACTTATTGGGCATTCCACAATCAACCAGCCAATCCACCATTTTTTCCCTGGCTGGGGTTGCCATGTATTTTGATGTGCTTCAAACGGATAAACTCTTTCTGGAAATAATTCCCACATGGTTTATTTTACCTGTGATTTCATTCCTGTTAACATACATGGTGGGTAAATACATCTATACCCCCATGAAAAAGCGGGCCTATATAAATTTTGACGGCTTGCGCAACCATCCCATCCTGCACATACTGGTGATATTATCATCTCTGTATGTGGCATTTGCAATTGGTGCCAACAATGTGGCCAATGCCAGCGGCCCCATTGCCTCTATGGTTATGAACGAATTGGGAATTGACTCCGGCGAAAAGAATTTTGTTATTATTATGGTTTTATCCACCTTGGTCATAGCTCCGGCATTTGGTATTGGGAGTTCATTTTTCGGGCACAAGGTTTTGAACTCAACCGGCAAGGAAGTGGTTCAGTTAGGCCCAATATCAGCAACAGCAATCTCTTTTATTACAGCCAGTTTATTGCTCACCGTATCCCTTATTCGGGGCATTCCGGCATCTTTGGTACAATTGAATATGGGTGCTATACTGGCCATAGGATGCGCCAAACTGGGTTGGCGTGATATTTTCAGCCGTAGCAATGTGCAAAAGTTTTGGGTTGTATGGATTGTTGCGCCCTTGCTGGCTTTTGGGCTCTCCATTTCCATGACATGGATAGCCGACCGTATGGGGATACTATAAAAACAATCTGGTAAGTCCTCTTTTTAAAAACTGCCAGGCAATCACACCAAGGTTTGTCAGTAATAAAAAAACAGCAAACCAGAGCAGAAGACTCCACCCACCTTGCGATTGATAAAGCCAGGTACCTATATTTCCAATGAGCAGCCATTGTATCACATAAAAATTGGTGACCCGCTGTCCTACCCATTGAAACCAAGAAAAAAGGAAATTGTTTTCGCGTTTTTTGCTTATCAACCGAATCACTATAACCCATAAAGCCAGCATTGCCAGCAACCAAATCGAAAACATGGTTGAGTGGTGGTAATAGGCCGATTGATCCATTACAACCGCAAAGCCTTGCCTGAATGTGGCAACCAAAGGTATTACCAAAGCCAACGCAATGTAAACCAGTCCTTTAGTTGTAAAAGTGGATATGTTGTACTGCTTATCAAGCAGATAAAAAACAAAACCGGCAACGGGGTAGGCCATCCAGGGAAACAACGGAAAATAAGACCAAGCAGCATTGCCTGCAAAAAAAGCACGCACATAAACCAAGCATGTCAGCTGAAAATCGCATTCCGGTATATAATTCCCTACTGCTGAAACAACTAAAAATAATACCGCCCAATGACTCCATTTATTCTTCAACAAACGTTTTAACAAACTGATTAAAATCATCCCAAGACCGGCCAAAAACAATATATCCACACCAAAAACAAAGGGCCAGGGGTTTACTTCAACCTTGGTTGTAACGACCAGGATTAAGAGGTGGAGGTTCATGCCAATATTTAAAAGCAAGCCCCACACAATGAGTTTCAATCCGCGTAAAACTGACTCACCGAGGCTTTTCGTTGATTGAGCCAGAAAATACCCCATAATAACCATAAAAAGGGCTGCCCCCGGAGGACCCGCCAGAAATAAGAGTAAATTATTTAATGGATGGCTTGATATTTCAGGGCTCGCAAACACCTCAAACAGATGGACCAGCACCATGCGAACAACGGCAATCCCTTTTAAAATATCTGGCAAAGCAAGCCTTTTTTTAACCATAACCCAATGCATTTATGACGCAAACATAAACCAAAGAAAGCTGTATTTTCAAAAACCATAAAATCTTATACAATTTTACCGGAATTTTATAAAACGCAAGAACCAATCTTCCTTTACTTTTGTCTTTCATCAAAATCATGGAAAATGAAAAAGAACATCCTACTTTCAATGCTCATACTGCTATCAGGTATGGCGTTGAAGGCGCAAATCACTTTTGAAAACACCTACAATCACAGCGGTACTTTTACCAATCTTAGCATATCGGGATCTAAGTTCTACCTGATGGATGTGGCAAACAACCAGTGTAGAATCTATAACACCAATCACAGTCTTTGGAAAACCATCAACCTGAGCTTACCGGCCAATCATTATTTATATGATATCAAATATGTGTCAGAAAACTTATTTGCGACCGACAACAGCCTTTGCCTGGCTTACACTTATTACAGCTATGATGATGTGAATCAATATTATACCTACACCACCAAAATTATTAAGGAAAATGGCACCGAGCTTTTAGCCATCCCTGGCTGCGCTTATGTGTTGGTGTATGAGGCCCCCGAACCAGGAACAAAGTTGCAAGCTTATGTGTATGACTATTCAATTAGCCCTTACACCGTTCAAACACAAATATATAACCTTCCGGGGAATCTTGTCTCCATAGAAAATGCAGAACACGGCAATATGTCGAAAAACACAACTGCCTTTCCAAACCCTGCAAAAACCTTCAGCACCATTAGCTACTCCTTGCCTGCAAACATACAATCAGCTGAACTACAAATTTTTGATATGAACGGAAAGAAAATTCGCACACTGGTGATTGATGCAAAAGCCAACTATATCAGCCTGCCGACTATGGGATTTCCTTCAGGCGTTTACACCTATATAATTCAGGCGGCAAACTTCCGTTCAGAAGCGGGTAAACTTATAATAAATTAATGTTTTAACACAAAACACGCTAAAATCATGACTATTAAGAAAAATATTGCTGTTAGCGCTTCGGGGCTTATTTTTAATCCCGACACCGGCGAGTCCTTTTCGGTGAACCCTTTGGGAGCCGACATCATTCATTTTCTAAAAGAAGGAGCTGGCCGGGATGAAATTGCCCGGCAAATAATAGAAAAATACCAGGTTGAAAAGGCTTCTTTCGAAAAAGACTATGACGATTTCATGGATTTGATGCAAACATATATGCTGATTGAAAATGACGAATAAAAGGCAACTAACCATCGCTGTTTCGGCTTTGAATGCCATCGACAGTCCCGGCCCGGGTATTGCAGTCATTCGAGCCCTTCGCGAAGCAAACAGTTTTACTTGCAAAATAATTGGCCTGGCCTATGAGTCGCTCGAACCCGGCATTTTTATGCACGACCTGGTAGATAAAACCTACCATATTCCATACCCATCTGCCGGAACTGATACGCTTTTCGAACGCCTGGAATACATCCATGAAAAGGAAAAAATTGATGTGATCATCCCCAATTTTGATGCAGAACTATATCCTTTTATCCGGCTGGAAAAGCGCTTAAAAGAAATGGGCATTGCTACTTTTTTGCCCGGACTGGAACAGTTTGAAGAAAGACATAAGGTGAACCTCAATGAGTTTGGCGAAAAATATGGCATCAATGTACCCAAAAGCAAAGTGTATTTTGAACTTTCTGAACTGCAAAATGTGGGCAAGTCTTTTGAGTACCCCTTGCTTGTAAAAGGCAAATATTATGATGCTTATGTAGCCTACAACCTGGATCAGGTGAAGTCCTATTACCACCGCATCGTAGCCAAATGGGGTGCGCCCATTGTGATTCAGGAATTTGTGCACGGCACCGAATTCAATGTTACCGGCCTTGGTGATGGGCATGGCAATACCATCGCTGCTGTGCCCATGCGTAAGCAATACATTACCGACAAAGGCAAGGCCTGGGGCGGAGTTTCCATTGCAGATAAAAAAATGCTGGCCCTTACCAACAGTTTTATCAGTCAAACAAAATGGCGTGGTGGTTTTGAGCTGGAGCTTATGAAAGATAAAAAAGGTGATTTTCACTTACTCGAAATCAATCCGCGCATGCCGGCCTGGATCTATCTGAGCGTTGGCGTTGGCCAAAACATCCCCGAAGCTCTCGTGAACTTGGCTTTGGGTGAAATAGTGGAACCTTTTAAAGATTATAAAGTCGGAAAAATGTTTGTCAGATATAGCTGGGACATGATTGTTGATATCGAAGAATTCCAGCAAATATCAACCACAGGTGAATTATAAACTTTAAAGCTGTGAAAGCATCTAATACAAGAAAACTATTTTCAACTAAAATATTTCAATTATTATAAATCATGGAAAAACTAAGATACGAACGCCCGTTGATTAAAAGAATGGAAAATGAAATGCCTAACAAATATGGCAGCAAAGCTGACCGGCAACCACTAACTCATATTGACGGCCTGGCTGTTAAAGACCTGATCGCTGAATATGGTTCGCCATTGTTTGTTATTTCTGAAAAAACCATTCGCAATACTTATAAAAAAGCATTGAAAGCTTTTACAATGCGCTATCCGAGGGTTCAGTTTGCCTGGTCATATAAAACCAATTATTTGGATGCAGTGTGCAATATATACCATCAGGAAGGATCATGGGCCGAAGTGGTGTCGGGCTTTGAATACGACAAAGCCTTGAAAAACGGGGTAAGCGGCAAACGCATCATTTTTAACGGCCCCGACAAAACGGTGAGCGATTTAACCAAAGCAATTACCAACGATTCGCTTATCCACATTGACCACCTGGACGAATTATATACCATCATGGAGCTGATTGATAAACTCGAAAAACGGCCACGGGTTGCTATCAGGGTCAATATGGACACGGGCGTTTATCCCATTTGGGACCGTTTTGGTTTCAATTATGAAAACGGTCAGGCCTGGGATGCCCTGAATAAAATTATGGCCAGTGGTAAGATGGATTTGGTAGGCCTGCATTGCCATATTGGTACCTATATGCTCAGCCCGAAAGCTTATGGCATAGCAGCAAGCAAACTGAGCGACCTGGCTCTAGGCCTGAAAAGACGCTATAATCACGAGGTGAAATACATCGATTTGGGAGGTGGATTCCCGTCTCGCAATACCCTGAAAGGTGCCTATTTGCCGGCATCAGATACCATTCCGGCATTTGAAGATTTCGCCGAAACAATTGCCTCAGCCCTCTTGAATGCAGAGTTCTCACCCGATGCGTTGCCATTGCTGATTCTGGAAACAGGGCGTGCCTTGGTGGACGAAGCCGGCTATTTGTTGGGTACCGTTATCTCCAACAAGCGCTCATCAACCGGCAAGCGGACAACCATCGTTGATATTGGGGTCAACCTTTTGTTTACTTCATTTTGGTACAACCACAAAATCAGTCCGGCGCAGGAGTTTTCTTCCTTCACAGAGGAAACCACCATGTATGGCCCCTTGTGTATGAACATTGATGTGATCAGGGAGAGTGCCCTGATGCCCCTGCTTAACAAAGGTGACCACTTTGTGATACATCATGTTGGTGCTTACAATATGACCCAATGGATGCAATTTATTACCTTAAGACCCAATGTTTTACTAATAGATATGGAGGGTAAGGCGCTGCTGATCCGTCGCCATGAAACCATGGATGATTTCGAAAAAATGGAAGTACTGCCGGCCCATTTGAAAAATTTCGAACTTTGAGGCAGGATTTATTGGCCTAACGCAAAACAATCAGATGCAAAAAACCGAAAAAAACTTGATTCTCTTCCTCGAAGGTGTGCTATACAGCTACAGCCAAGTCTTTTTTTCAAAGAATATAATATTGGCATTCACAATATTAGCTATAACTTTTTTTGACTGGTTGGCTGGTGTGAGTGGGCTTATAGCAGTGCTAACAGCCAATTTGGCCGCAACTTTAATTGGTTTCAAACGCAATTATATTTCGCAGGGTTTTTACGGTTTCAACAGCTTGCTTGTAGGTTTGGGTGTGGGCATGTTTTATCAGGCCGGCATCCCGTTTTTTGCCGTACTGGTATTTGCTTCCCTGCTCACTTTTCTCCTTACCATCTGGCTCGAAGGTATTCTGGGAAAGTATGGCCTTCCTTATCTGAGCTGGCCTTTTTTGTTGGCTATCTGGATGGTGAGCCTGGCCACCCGCGAATTTACTGCTTTGGATATCAGCGATCGCGGTGTTTTTTTGCTCAATGAGATTTATCGTTATGGTGGCATCAATATGGTGAAACTGTATTATTGGTTCAATGATTTGCCCCTACATCCTGCTATTTTAAGCTATTTCAAGTCGTTGGCAGCCATTTTCTTTCAATACCATGTGCTGGCCGGCATCCTGATTGCTTTGGGATTGTTGGTTTTTTCACGTATTGCTTTTATGTTGTCCCTGCTCGGCTTTTTCAGTGCCTATTATTTTTATTTTCTGATCGGCGCCCAACTAACCGACCTGAGCTATAGCTATATTGGCTTTAATTTCATATTGACAGCCATTGCCTTGGGTGGCATTTTCATTATTCCTTCCAGGTATTCTTTTTTATGGGTATTGCTGTTAACCCCCTTATTGAGCATCGTCATAATTTCAGGAACTGCTGTTCTCCAATACCTGCACCTGCCAACCTATTCGCTGGCTTTTAATATTGTCGTTATTTTGTTTTTGTATATGCTAAAGTTCAGGGAAAGGAACTATTACAAGCCCGAAACAGTTGCCGCACAATACTTTTCGCCTGAACAAAACCTTTACAACCAAAAAAATTACCAAAGCCGCTTTGATGTATGGTCTCACTTTCAGATTTACATGCCTGTTATGGGCAATTGGACAATCACACAGTCGCACAATGGGGAGCATACCCACAAGGAAGATTGGAGACATGCGTTCGATTTTGAAATTGCGGATGAACAAGGTTTGAAATACGAAACAAATGGCATTGAAGCCAAAGATTATTTTTGCTTCGGACAGGTTGTGCTGGCGCCAGCAGATGGCGTGGTGCAGGAAATACAGGATGGCATACCCGACAACAAAATTGGTGAAATGAACCTGAACAACAACTGGGGCAACACCATCATCATACACCACGCCAATAAGTTATATACAAAGCTTAGCCACTTGAAAATTGGCAGTATTAAAGTAGCTAAGGGAAGTTTTGTAAAAAAAGGGGAAATAATTGCTGCTGTGGGCAACTCGGGACGGTCGCCCCTGCCCCATTTACACTTTCAGGTGCAGGAAGAACCTTTTATTGGCTCCAAAACAAAAGATTATCCCATTGCCAATTACATAGTTCAGCAGGGCGAAAAAAGGCACTTGGTTACTTATGGAAAACCCAAAACAAACGATATTATTTGTGGTATCAGCAAAACAAACATTCTGTCCAAAGCTTTTAATTTTGTAACAGGTCAAACAATCAGGTTTGAGTATGCGACTGGAGAACACCAAAACCTGACAGTTGACTGGGAAGTAAAATCGGATATGTATAATAGCAGCTATATTGTCTGTAAAACTACAGAAGCAAAAGCCTACTTCAGAAATGATGGCAGTATTTTTAGTTTCATCCATTTTACTGGCAGCAAAGATTCACTGCTGTATCATTTTTATCTAACTGCTTACAAAGTTTCACTTGGCTATTACCAAAAACTGCAAGTAAAGGACACATTTCCCTTAACTGCTTTTAAAACAGGATTGATGCGTTATTTACATGATTTTGCCGCGCCGTTTTACTTCTTTTTAAAAGGCAACTATACACTTCATTATGAAAAACTTGAAGACGACCTGAGCACCAGCACGGTTTATTTAGCATCGGAGGCTGAGTTGCTTTTGAATAGCAAAAGGCTTTATTACAGCCAAGCCAAAATTATCATTACTGATGGACGCTTTGTACATTTTGAAGTGCTTGTCGATAGCAAGAAGTTTGTTGCCAAGGAGGTAGCTGTATGAAATTTGCCGCTAAACAAACCAAATTGCGCTGCTGCTTGCTGATCATGGCGTTTTTGCTTCTAAGTGTTTCTTTGAGCAACCATACTTACGGGCAAAACAATCAAGACTTCAACCGGCTCGACAGTCTTTCGTATGCCTGCTATTTACGAGGCGATTGGGATTGTGTGGTTCAAACGGCAAATAAAGCGTTTGAAAAGGGCTACGACTACTATTATTTGCGCATGCGTATGGGCATTGCGTTGTTTTCGCAAGAAAAGTACAGGCTGGCAGCCCAACAGTTTGAAAACGCCCTCAGATTTTCGGTTGGCGACCGCAACGCTTTACACTATTTGATGCAATCCTATCAGTATGGAGGGCTGGCTTTTGAGGCAGCTGCTCTCGAGAAACAATACCCTGATAAATTTACCATAGCCTCAAATCGTTTCCTTAAAGCGGTATATCTGTCAGGGGGATACACATTTTCGGGCAGTGGACAGGCCGTTGAGGCATTGGATTTGATAGGTGAAGCCGATGTGTAT
>CAYTUA010000350.1:0-6403 GCA_964440855.1 uncultured Lentimicrobiaceae bacterium | reverse complement strand
CCTGTGCTTGGTGACAGATATATACGTTGTTGCTCGCAAGAAACAGGGGAAGGCCTACACCCCGGTAGGTTAACGGATTGGTTGCGCTTGCAGCAACTTCCTGCTGAAAACCAATATTATCTTTGTGGTAGCGCAGAAATGGTGGTCGAAGTAAGGGATATATTGATAAGTAAAGGAGTGGAATTGGATCAAATTATGGCGGAGATATATTTTTAAATTAAAAACCTAACAGGGTTTATTAAAGACCTAACAGGTTTTATTAAAGACCTAACAGGTTTTGGAGACCTGTTAGGTCTGGTCTAAAAACCTGTTAGGTCTTAAAAACGAAAAAACCAGTTATACATCTAAAAACAAAGTAAATGAAAAAAGAACCATTAATCTCGGGTAATGTGTATCACTTCTACAACCGGGGAAACAATAGGGAAAATATTTTCCGCGAAGAGATAAACTATCCATTTTTCATTAATTTGATGCATAAATACCTACTACCAATAGCGCATATTTACGCCTACTGCTTAATGAAAAACCATTTTCATTTTTTGATTCATTTGCGTCAGGAGGAGGAATTGACAGAAATGCAAATCAGAAAGCCCCACTTGCCTTTCTCTAACCTTTTCAATGCCTACGCAAAAAGCTATAATAAAGTATATAAGAGAAGCGGTAGCCTTTTCGAAGAGCACCCCGAAAGGAAAAGAATCGCAGAAGATAGGCATTTCACAAATGTAATTAAATACATACACCTCAATCCAGTTGAACATGGTTTCGTTAACAATATCAATGACTATCCTTGGTCGTCGTATCTGTCATACAAACACCAAACACCTTCTTTTATTAGTAAAGATTATGTTTTGGATATGTTTGGCGGGTTGGATAATTTTGTTTTCGAGCACGAAAAAACCTGACAGGTTATAGACCTAACAGGTTTTGGAAACCTGTTAGGTCTATAACGCAAAAACCTGTTAGATCTTAAAATAATTATACAAATGACCAAACAACCCCTATTCGGAAAAACCCCTGACGAACTGAAAAAGCTCGTCTTGTCACACGGATTGCCCGCCTATACAGCCCGCCAAATCGGCGAGTGGCTCTACAAGAAAAATGCCCGAACCTTTGATGAAATGACCAATTTGTCAAAGCAAACGCGGGAATTACTTGGCGAGCACTATGTTGTTGGTTTGGTTGATTTCACCAATGTTCAGGCTTCCACCGATGGTACCAAGAAATACCTGTTCCCCACAGCAGACAAGCGTTTTATTGAGGCAGCCTATATCCCAGAGGATGAAAGGGCCACCCTGTGTGTATCCTCCCAGGTGGGCTGCAAAATGGGCTGTTTGTTTTGCATGACCGGCAAGCAGGGCTTCCAGTCGCAGCTCACTGCCGGCGAAATAGTCAATCAAATCGTAAGCCTGCCCGAGCGCGACAAGCTCACGAATATTGTTTATATGGGCATGGGCGAGCCATTCGACAACCTGGAAGGCGTGATGCAGAGCCTCGAAATACTCACTTCCGACTGGGGCCTGGCCATGAGCCCGCGACGCATCACCGTTTCCACCATTGGCATGATTCCGGCCATGAAGCATTTCATCGAAAATTCTGAATGTCACCTGGCCATCAGCATCCACACCCCGTTTCACGACGAACGACGCAAACTGATGCCCATTGAAAATGTATATCCCATTGCCGAAGTAATTGATGTGTTGCGTAGTTATGATTTTGGCAAACAGCGACGCGTTTCCTTTGAATACATCATGTTCAAAGGCATAAACGACACCCAACGACACGTAAAAGAGCTTGCGCGACTGCTTAATGGGGTGCGCTGCCGCATCAACCTGATCCGCTTTCACCCCATTCCGGACACACCGCTCGAAAGTTCTGATAACGACACCATCGAATGGTTTCGCGAAGCATTGCTAAAAAAGGACATCCGCACCACCTTGCGCGCCTCACGCGGTCAGGATATTTTTGCAGCTTGTGGCTTGCTCTCCACAAAAGAGCTCGTGAAACAGCAGGAATCGGATTTCTGAAACCCGCTTACCAAGGTCAGACCAAAGATTTAGCATTGGGTATAGACAAGTGTGGGTTCTTAAAAACTATACTTCAGTTTCATATAAACCATATTGTTATCGCTGAACTGGCCAAAATTGCCCGAATCGCCCAAAAAGATATTGGCCCCACCAAGCACTTCGAAACCATCGGCAAAAGCATAGGTTATTTTAGGCCGTATCAATGCATCTTTATTGGTTAGGCCCAAATAGGAGAATAATTCGAGCCACATCTTTTCACGCAAAAAGTCTTTCCTTGCCAAAAAAGTCATGGTGTTTTCAAACTTTTCTTTCTGCATGCCCACTTTATGGTCAATGATGTATTCTTGTATAAATTGGGCACTCATGATTATACCAGCCAGATTAAAATCCAACCCTGCCATATAATGCAGGTTGTCCTTTTTTAAAACACTTTCTGCATAAGCCGGATCTTGTGTCTGGAAATACCGACCCGAATAAAAGGCCCCTTCAGCACGTAAAACCAACGGACCCAATGGAAGCCCCACACTTCCTCCAGCCATATTCACCCGATGATACTCAGGCCTGACCAGAAGGCCAGCTAACTGCATAGTACTGGTATCAATGGTTTTAGTTAAGTGCAAAGCCGGGTCGTCATAATAAAATGCACCACCAACCAATTCCATATCGAATTTTGGCGTCATGGTAGAATAACGCAAAAAGAGTTCACTGTTATCCAAGGTAGGCTTGACGGTTGATGTTGAAAAATCAAAGGTTGGGGGGGCAGGAAAATTCATATCCGGTCGCCAAATAGACCCCTCGCCAGGCATCAAAGTTGGTGTAAATACTGGTACCCAAACAGCTTCCAATGTGCTGGAGCCAAAGTAGTAATTCAATTTAAACGAAGTAACCCCCATCCTGATTTCATCAAAATCGCGCAATAAGAACTCACTCAAATCTTTTGGCGACACCACATCTGTAATAAATACGCCTTCGGCCTTGCCCCAGATAATTTGCTGTTTGCCCACACGCAAATCAAAATTGTCAAAATACAAATCCAGATAAGCCTCGCGCAAGCCCCATTCCAGCGTATGATCAAAATAATGGTCCATATACGGATTCACTTTAAATGCAATTTTATCGCCTCTGTGTGTAAAATCCAGGTTTAGGGTGTTTTGAAGTATGGACAACGAATTGCCTTCATTCAATAAAACACCCGTATAGTTTCGGGCATATCCATTTATATTTAAACTATTGCCACCGGTTTGGGCAAAGGAATCAACCATAAACAGGCCAATCAGGGTGAAAATAATCAAGATTTGTGTTTTCATAATTAAACTTTTTTTCTTTCTTTAAACTTTTGTTTTAACGTTGGCTGCAATTATGAATGCGATTCTTATTCGCCCAACATCATGCTCCGCTCAGTAAATTTCCGATCGGGGATGCCTTGATTGATTTGTACGTTTGACAATTCCATGTGTGTTGAATGGTCTTTTTGCACATTGCTCATCTTAGTTTCAAGAATGGTCCAGAATCCCTCTATCTGATTAAATTTTATGATATTAAGCACTTTGAGTAGTTTTCGACGGTCATCGTAGAATTCTCTTTTCAAGCCTATAAAACTATCCTTCATTACCCAGGTTATGGTTTTTGAATACATATAGTCTTCATCTTTTGGAGTACTTTCCACCACATAGCAGGAATAGCCGTCGATAGTTTCTTCGCGCAACAACTCATGGGTATCCTCATCCGGATGGCGGTCGCCAAGGTCATCATAGGTAAAATCCGATCCCATGAAGTAGTCGCCTTTGCCATCACTCGAAATACGTTTAATACGTTTGAGGGCAGGCATATAAATCCATTGGTCATCATCGCGGCCATCTGTATAGCTCCAATTCATGAAAGCTGTTCCCCTTACATCAGCAGGAGCCATAAAAAACATAATTTTCTTCTCTACATCTCCATAGTTTTTAATGTACTGGGTAAGGTTGCGAATTCGCTGTTCACCTTGTTTATTGGTCAGCGTCATGGTTAGCTCGCCTTGTATATCTTCCCCAGTAGGATTCTGATAAACTTTTTCGATAATTTGTTCCCCGCTGAGCTGTGCATAAGCACTCGTAGCTGCACCAAATGCTGCAATTAACACAAAGGCAGCAATACATGTGACTTTTTTCATTCTTTGTCCTCCAAATTTTAAAATTGAATAATTATAGTTTATTAATTAATTGTTATCTTGTAGTAAATGTCTGTATTCCAGCTCTTATAACCGATAGTCTTTGGCTAAAATGTATATTGTAATAATCCTTTCCGGTATAAAAATTGATAAAAAAGCCAACATCACGTAGAACACTTGGCCGGTAAGCAAGGGTAAGCGAAACATTGAATCTTTGGTTAAAATCAAGTGTTCCTGCCTCATTCAACTCGCCGAAAATCCAGCTGGTGTTCAAGGTTGTCATCAGGCGTGCTGATTTTTTAAATTCAAACGATTTAAATGAATGAATGCTGCGAAAAACACGAAAGCTGTTGTG
This sequence comes from uncultured Lentimicrobiaceae bacterium, assembly GCA_964440855.1. GTDB lineage: Bacteria > Bacteroidota > Bacteroidia > Bacteroidales > F082 > CALAZZ01. Next base: position 1,875 of record CAYTUA010000350.1, on the reverse strand, counting down.
CCACCGCAAAAATCCATATTGCCCCTGCAGATCAGCAGAGCGGTAATAATCAAAATGGTACTCCAGTGAGATTTTAAAATACTCCGTGGTATTGGCAAATGGAACAACACGCTTGTTAAAGAAAGCACCCAGTTCGATATAATTCGTGGAAAAATCACCGCTAAGTGTATTGATTCTGCCATCCTCAGAATAAAACGGGTCCTCCTGTCCATTTGAATGGTGCGCCAGCGTAAGGAAAACATATTGTAAAAGACGATGCTCGCCAGCGCCAAGCTTCCTGTAAAATGTCAAGTGGGGCATATAGCTGGGGGTTCGTACAGGAAACGACTCCTCGGCATACATGCGTATGATGATAGTTGGGGAAAGTGTAGCACCCCATTGGGCGTCATCACTGGTGCGCAGCAGAAAATAGGGTGCTACTTTCGCTTCAAAAACCAATGGATCAGTAGTGCCAAAACCCCCGCCAAAAGTTATATAGCTCTCCTGCTGGTTTGCCCTTATGGCACTAAAAAAATAGCTTTCCATGTCCTGATCAGATTCCTGGCCGGTTGCCGGACTGATCAAGACAACAGTAATGATGTAAATAATAAAGGAAAGCACTTTCTTTTTCATAGTTTAAAAGTTTAGGCCGATTTTTCACTTGTAACGACAGTATTTTTCTCATTACCATCAATAAAGGCCTTGAAAACATAGATGAGAATCATCATGATTGATAGTGTTCCGAGCAGACTGGTGAACATATTAAGCGAAACCAATGCACCCAGTGTACGGTTTGGTGGAAATACCGAAAACAGCAATACCAGGAAACCCGCAATAACTACAATGGCATTGAATAAAATCGCTTTGCCAGTATGACTCATGGTGGTGTATAAGGCCTGTAGCTGACCAAAACCTTGCTCAATCGCCATACGGTAGTTTTGTATAAAATGGATGGCATAATCAATACCAATCCCAATGGCAATACTCGACAACAAAGCTGTGGTAGTACTCAGTGGAATATTGAGCAAGCCCATTACCCCAAAGCTGATTAAAGCGGTTATTATAATAGGTACAGAACCAATCAACCCAACCTTTATGCTGCGGAACATCAGGCTGAGCAATACAACAACCAGCAGAAGTGATATAACAATGCTAATTATCTGACCCTCGAGTATAAGGCTGGTAAATACCAAGGCTTTGTAGCCCGATCCGGCATAATTGATGCTGATGCCCCGGGTTTTTAATTCGTCAGTATAAGATTGGATGACTTCCAGGGCTGCCTCAATGGTTTTGGAGTCGTCACCCTTAAGCTGAAAGGTTATATTGGTGCGGTCATAATTGTAGTTAACCACTTTGAGCAGGTTTTCAGGATCGCCCGACATTTCATACAGTAAGAGATACTGGGCCACCATATCGCTGCTTTCTGGTATGGTATAATAGGCTTCCTCATCAGCATTCATCACCTTATTCATCCGCTTTAGGTAATCCGCCATACTGAAAGAATTTCCCACAATCAACAGTTGCTCGGCATCTTCTTGCATGCGGTCGATGATGCGCAGGTTTTCCGGCTGTTTGAACGCATCTTTTTCACCTTCTAGAATGACATTTAAGGTTGACGTGCCACCAAATTTGCTGTTGACAAAGGTGTCGGTTTGCACGATATCGCTGTCGTGCTCGAAATTATCAAGGAAACTGGAATTAATCCATACCCGCTGCAAACCAAAAATTGAAATTAACAGGATTACTGCAACAGCAATATAAACTGCTTTTTTATGGGCCAGCAGTTTGTCAGTCCATTTGCTGTTGGGATTTTTGGAAGAATTAGTTTTACCAGGCTTAGGGTGCTTTTGCCTGGGTTTATAACCAGCTATGATAACCGCCGCAGGCAGAAAAACC
>CAYTUA010000349.1:0-3639 GCA_964440855.1 uncultured Lentimicrobiaceae bacterium | reverse complement strand
CGTTGCTATTCTTATGGCAGCTTTTACGATTACCGGTTGCAAAAAGGACGATGATCCCGAAGAGATTCCGGTAAGCAAAACAGCCCTTCAGGCTAAAATCACAGAAGCTCAAACATTACATGATGCTGCTGAGGAAGGCACAGCACAAGGCCAATATCAGTTTGGTGCAAAAGCTGTATTTCAGGGAAGCATCGACCTTGCAAAAGCAGTTTCTGACAATGCAGAGGCTACCCAAACGATGGTTGATAATGCTGTAATTGCCATTGAACAGGCAATAACCGCTTTCGACGGTAAAAAGGTAGTGCCCATTGCCCCGGATGCCCTCGTTGGCCACTGGACTTTTGACGATGGCGAAGGCACTACATTAACAGACTATTCAGGCAACGGCCATCATGGCACACTTATGAGTGGTGCCAGCACATGGGGTGGCGGACTTCCTGTTTGGTCAACCGACCGCTATGGCAATGCTGCAAAAGCACTGCAATTTAATGAAGGCGCCTATGTATCTATCCCAAGCAATTCAGCGTTTAGCCCGGCAAATATTACTATTTCGCTTTGGGTTAATGCTGCTGAAATTCTTGAAAACAACCGATTTATCGGGCTTCATTCATGGAATGGTTACAAATTCCAACTTCAATCAGCAAACAAGTCCTTCTTTACCATCGCAACTTCTGATGGCATTTACGACAGGGATACTGATCCACCATTGGAAGTAAATGAATGGTATCATCTGGCCGTTTCTTTAGGCAATGGCAACATGACCTTTTATGTGGATGGAACCGAAACCATGGTATGGGACAACACACCTGGCACTGCATCGCCTGTTTCGGGTAACGACCTGGTTTTTGGCAGGGATACCGATGTTTATGCAGCTGACGATTCCAACTACGAAAATGACCAAATCATCCCACTAGCCTGGGGAGGTTTCTTCCACGGTTTGATGGATGAGGTGAGAATTTACAACACCGTACTTTCAGGTGCCCAGATTCAATCAATTTACGAAGTTGAAAAGCCGTAAGCACTGGCAGATTGATTGGTTCTTATAAAAAAATTGGTGGCTCGGCACTTACTTCATAATGATTAGTGAAGCGCCGGGTCACCATGCTTTTTTTTGGCAAATCTTACTTGCATCCAGTTTATCTCAATGTTTAAAAACCATCATAATATGAACCTATCCATTTTTTGTATTGCATTTATTCTTTTTACAACGAACATAACAGCAGCTAACTCAAAAGATTGGTGGAAAGAAGCTGTGTTCTATCAAATCTATATGCCATCGTTCAAAGACAGCAATGGAGATGGTTACAGTGATTTTGCCGGAATGACCGAACAGCTTGAGTACTTGCAAAATTTAGGCGTTAAAGGTATCTGGCTCACCCCTTTCCTGAAATCACCCAAAGTGGACAACGGCTATGATATTGCTGATTACTATAATGTTGATCCAGTATATGGCAACCTCGACGATTTTAAAAATTTCCTTGATGAAGCCCATAAGCGCGATATCAAGGTAATAATGGATATGGTTGTCAACCATAGCTCTACCCATTCGGAAAGGTTTCAGCAAGCGCGCAAATCGCATCAGAGCCCCTATCGTGATTATTATATCTGGCGCGATCAACCCAATAACTGGGAATCCTTTTTTGGAGGCCCTGCCTGGACTTTCGACAGTGTGGCCGGACAGTATTATTACCACAAATTCGACCGGCAAATGGCCGATTTAAACTGGACCAGTCCGGCACTGATAAAAGAAATTCAGGAAGTCTTGCGTTTCTGGTTAGAATTGGGCATAGATGGCTTCAGAATGGATGTAATCAATTTTCTGACCACGGACGAGGTATTCACGGATAACCCAGTTGTGGAAGGGAAACAGCTTCATCAGTTTGATATGGATAAACCCGGCGTAATACAAGCCATGCATATCATCAAGCAAACGGTGAATGAATATGAAGACCGTTTTGTTGTAGGTGAGATTGGGAGCGATAAACTTGAAATCCTGAGCCGATACCAATCTGGTGATCTGATGGATGTGGTTTTCAATTTCAATTTTGGCAGTATTCCGTCATTTTCAACAGAAAGGCTTTTCGATGAGTTGCAAGCCATGGATGAGATGATGCCCGGCTACCCTACCCTGTTTTTTGGAAGTCACGACAATCCTCGGTTAATGAGCAGATTGGCCAACGACAACCATGATCGTGCCCTGGCCCTGGCGGCATTGATGCTGACGGCGAAAGGAATTCCATTCATTTACTATGGCGAAGAAATTGGCATGCAAAACATCGAAGCCCAACACATTGATGAAATAATTGATATTCAGGGCCGCATACAGTATGAGCTGGCTGTTGAAGCTGGCAGTTCCCAATCTGAAGCTCTTGAAAAAGCTAACAAATACAATCGTGACAAGTCGCGCAGCCCCATGCAATGGAATGATGATAAAAACGCCGGATTCACTTCTGGTGAACCCTGGATTGGCTTGCATAAGAACTATCGGGAACGTCATGTTCAACAAATGCAGCAGGACACCAACTCCATGCTAAATAAGTATATCAAGCTGATGAAGCTCCGGAATAACAGCCAAATCCTGCATTATGGCGGTTACACAATGCTTGACCACCAGGATCAAAGAATAGCCTTTACAAGAACTTATAAAGGTAATAATGTGAGTGTAGTCATAAATTTCGGAGATGCACTTAAAATGACTTTACCAGAAAATGCCAACATAATGATGGGCAGCCCCATGTTGGAAACAAATGATTTTATCATCTATGCGCATTAAACTGGATAAACCAGTAAACCAACACAAGGCAGGGACGCGCTAACCGTAAACAAAAAAAAAGACCATGAACTTCTCATTCATGATCTTTTGTTTTGTCGGGGTAGTAGGATTCGAACCTACGACCTCCTGCTCCCAAAGCAGGCGCGCTAACCGGACTACGCTATACCCCGAAACCGTAATGAAATTTTCATTCATCAAGCGCGGAGAGAGGGGCTCCCATCACCTTCATTATAACACCTGTATAACCAATACATTACACAGTATCAAAATGTGCTGTCCACCGACAACTCCACCGCAGTATGTCAAGCAATAAATTGCATCTTAAAGAACGTGTTTTGCGGTGCAAATGTACGTTTTAAATTTATATGATATGCATTACAGTGCATTTTTTATCTAAAGGCTCTATGTTGATAACTTCGTCCATTTTTATGCTGTTTTATTAACCCCGCAATTTGTATTTTTACCCGTTCAGGATTGCGCTGTTTTTCTCTGCATGTTTAGCGAAGGATTAACTATCAAAATCCCTCTTTAACAAGGGAGTCCATTTCGTGTGGGGGTCATGACGCAACCTGGTGCAGAACCAAATCAGATGAAACAAGCTAAGCCAGATATCGACATTGTTCAGTTTCACGAACATCCTCATGAAACCAGTCCTGGTGATTCCCCTTTTGCCATTGTCGTTGCCCCGCCATTTACGATCAAGAAATACTGTCAGGCCCTCTTCAACGTAGTTTTACAGCTTGGCCTTTCAGAGTCTGCTGAATTCCTTCAATACCATTGTGCCCTTGTCGAAAAACCCATCGAGTGGCTCAATAAGTTTGAAAAGCTTATTCTGATTAACGTCGATCACTTTACCACAAACCGCC
>CAYTUA010000348.1:0-2774 GCA_964440855.1 uncultured Lentimicrobiaceae bacterium | reverse complement strand
TATCCTTTCAGGCTGATGAAAATAAAAGGGGGAACTACCAAAATCATAAAACGGTCGAGTGCCAAGGCCCCGGTCCCCATATACCAAGCCAGGGAATGGAAGGCGAGCACCCCGAAAAAGCTAAGAAAAATCAATACAAACTCATCAATATGCTGCTTCTTTAAAGAAAAACGGGATTGAAAAAGCTCGTAAATAAGCTTCATCAGGCCAGGCACAAAAAAGAGCGTTAACGGAATACCCCAGATTAATTTTGCCCTGGCCACATAATACATCAGGCTTCCGCTACCATAAATATCAGCCGATTTTGAAGAATAGGGAAATTGGTTTACAATCCAAAGATAATCCCCAAAAAACCAGCCTCCCACAAGGGTATAAAGTGCTGTTCCTGCGAACAAGGCGGGCAATGCCAGCCATTGTTTGCGCAATAAAAACATAAATCCAAACAAGGGAAGGATAAACATGCCTTCGGTGCGCACAAAAGGCAGGAAGGAAATGGCTACAGCTGCCCAGACATAATTTTTACGGAAGTAAAGCCATAAACCAAAAGCCAGCAAAAAGGCTCCTGTAATCTCTGTCATCGCGCTCGGTATCAAAGCGGCAAAAACAGGGGCAAATAACACAAAAGGAATGGCCATCCAGGCGTTGTCGAGCTTTTGCCTGATGGCCAGGCGCCAGCTAAACAAGGCGGCAAGCAAAGCGGCAAGCAGGTTATATAATTTGGCCCCCATATAGCCCATCTGGCTGAAAGGCGCACTTAAGAGGGTAAAAACCGGCTTTCCCCAATGGTCGAAAAAGAAACGCGGATAGTCGAAGGCATAACGCGACAGCCGATAATGGTGCAAATCGTCGCCACCACCATAGGAATCTTTCGACAGCCACGAAATAATTCCAAACACAATACCCAGCAAGGCCAGCAGTATCCATCCTATCCATTTATTGCTTTGTCTTTGCGGATGCAGCTTACGACGGTTGTATTTCAGGATGCAATAAATGGCTTTGAAACCATCCTTCCAGTTGATTTTCTTGCCTTCTTTATAGGTGCGTCCGTGATAAGAAATTCCCACCTCATAAATGCGGATTCCCGGAACACGCGAAATCCTGGCTGTGATTTCAGGCTCAATACCAAAGCGGTTTTCACACAAGGGCAATTGCTTGATTATTTCGGTGCGAAACACTTTGTAGCCTGTTTCCATATCTGTGAGGTTCAGATTGGTAAAGGAATTTGACAAAACCGTCAGGAATCTGTTCCCGATGGAATGCCAGAAAAACAACATCCGGTGCGGGTTTCCTCCGGCGAAACGGGAACCATACACCACATCGGCCTTGCCTTCGATCAATGGGGCCAGCAAATTGGGATAGTCGCGCGGGTCGTATTCATGATCGGCATCCTGTATGATTACAAACTCGCCCTTGGCCAAAGCAATACCCTGCCTGATGGCAAAACCCTTTCCACGATTGGGGCATGATTCAATCAGGTGAATTGGGCGGGAAGGATTTTGGGCTATATAGCTTTTAGCAAGCTGCAAGGTGTCGTCGGTTGAGCAATCGTCCACAACAATTATCTCAGCAGCTATATCGTTATTTGACAGGCTGTTCTCAATATTTTCCAGCACTTCAACCAAATGTGCTGACTCGTTGTAAGCAGGTATAACAATGCTTAGCAAGGGCTTCATAGTATTGAATTGAATAAAAACGCAAACATAGTCTATGCGCACTAATTAATCAACGAAATGGCATCAATTTTTAAAAAAAAGTACGACTAAACCAATAAATTAATATTCCTGTCTATTTCTGTTTCAATATCTTGTTGCATCTTTGTTGCGCTTCATCGCAGATAAAGGCAATAAAAAGTAATTTTGAACATGAAAATTGAAACTTAAGCACAACAGCAGCTACTATTGAGATGAAACTACCATTACAAAAACTCTCCAAAGGGATTAAAAACCGATTACTGACTACTTCAATCAGCTCTAAAACAATTATTTATCTGATAATTATTGTGGCAAGCTGGGTGAATTTCAACAACAGCATCTGGAACAAACCCAATGGGGTGGTCCACAACGACATCATCAGCTATTACAGCTATTTGCCTGCTTTTTTTATCCACAACGATATGCGTTTCGATTATGTGGATGAGGACCCCAAGTTTTTTGCCGGCAAGTTTTACGACTATTTTACAGAAGATGGCAGGCGATACCAAAAGATGACCCTGGGACTTTCAATTTTATATAGTCCGTTTTTTCTTTTAGGGCATCTTACAGCCTGGCTCACCAATGCTGAAATGAATGGCTATTCAACACCCTATATGTTTTTTCTGGTTTTTAGTTCGCTAGCCTATTTGGTTTTAGGATTGTGGATTCTCCGGCGCATATTGTTGCGCTATTTCAACGATGGCATTGTTGCCCTGGTGTTGTTGCTCATTGTGATGGGCACCAATCTATTTTATTATGCCACCCTACAGGCTGCCATGCCCCATGTATATAACTTCAGCCTGTTTGCCCTGTTTATTTGGCTTACGTTCAGGTGGCACGAAAAACCAAACTGGCTCAACTCCATCTGGATCGGCCTTGTAATTGGATTGATTGGCCTGATCAGGCCCACCAATGGCATCATAGTGCTCTTCTTTTTATTTTTTAACGTATACAGCATCAATAGCTTCAAGAATAAATTAAAGCTTTTGCTAAAAAACCCTTTACAATTGTTGCTGATGGTGCTTCTTGGTTTTTTGGTGGTGGTGCCACAGCTGCTCTTCTGGAAAAGCAATACAGGACAGT
>CAYTUA010000347.1:0-3387 GCA_964440855.1 uncultured Lentimicrobiaceae bacterium | reverse complement strand
TTTACTTCAACTCATCTGCTTCGTTGCGAAAGCCTTGAAATAGAATACTATGTCGGCGGTTTTCGACGCCTCGCATCTGAGCTAAATTAAAGCATGGCTCATACAGGTTAGTACAAAATTCATTTTTGTTCAAAGCTTTACGCCTTTGCCAATGAAGTTCTAAGGCAAAAAATCATTCATCCTAATCATTTTTAATCCTCATTTAAATCCGTTCTGTTGTTTTTCTCCTATTTTTGTTGAGGCAAGTTGAAGGGTATTTTCAACAATAATCTCTTCATTAGGCTCATATAATAAAAATCATATTCATTATCAAATCAAAATCATGATTACCTTCATAAGGGTTTTAATTGCTTTTCTTTTAATTGGCATGGCTTATAAAACAAGCAGTGCACAGCATGCCCTCAGTGGAACCATCCGCACTTATCAAAATGAAAAGCTCATTTTGACGCAACTCAGGGGAGAAAAGCAAATTGCCGTGGACTCAGTCATAACCGATTCTAGTGGTGCTTTTAGCATGGCATTTGAAGATCAACATCTGCCGGGTATGTTCGTTTTACAAACCACAGAGGGGCAATCCATTAAACTAATTTATAACAATGAAGACATTCGCTTCGTGTCAGGAGGTTTTGGCGACGAGGATGTTGTTGAATTTATTGAATCGCCTGAGAATGAATTGTGGTATGAATACTATTTTCTTCGCAATTCAACGCAGTATCAGCAAGAGTTGTTAAAACCATTGCTTGTGCAATATCCTGATGAGGGTGAATTTTTCACGGCTGTTATTGCAGAATACGACCGACTTCAAAACGAAATGCATGATTATGTGGAATCAACAAGGGCTTCCAATCCCTATTCGCTTGCGGTTCGCTATATGCAATACGACCTGAGCCCCAAGATTGACCTGAATAAGAGTTTTAATGAGCAACGTGCTGAACTTAAAAAACACTTTTTCGATGCCATTGATTTTAACGACGATGCCCTGTTGCGCTCTGATATCCTGAACCGCAAATTCATCGATTATCTGTCCATGTACCAACAGCAAGGGCAAGACATGGCTGAAGTGCAACTGGCTTTTATGCAAGCTGTGGACGTTATTCTATCCGAAAGTGCTATCAGTCCTGACGCATACGTGTTTGCAGTTACTTTCCTGATCGAAGGTTTTTCGCGCATGGGACTGAATGCTGTGAGTGATTTTATCAGTGGTCTCCCTCACCTCAATCCCGGCTGTATGGAGCCTGAAACCATCGAGAACCTGGAGCTTTCAATAGCACCTTACCGCAAAATTGCCGTTGGCGTTCAAGCCCCTTCTATCAGTATAAATGATCTGGATGGCACTCCATTTGAGCTGGAATCACTTAGAGGCAAAAATACACTTGTTGTTTTTTGGTCAACCTCCTGCCCTTTTTGTATCGATTTGTTGCCACAACTGAAAGCCTATCAGTCAGATCATCCCCAAACGGAGATTGTGTCAATCATACTAAGTCCTGACAATAATGAACTCCGCAATATTATCAAAGACGAAAAACTCGATTGGATACACATCAGCCCCCGGGAAGGCTGGCAAAGCAAAATAGTGAATGATTACCTGGTTTATGCAACACCAACGATGATTTTGCTAGACAAAGACCATCGAATTGTGCTCAAACCAAATAATTATGAAGAACTAAAAATGTTAACACCTTAACTTGTAAAGCGTTCATATATTGTCTCTTGAGTTTTTGTTAACAATTAATTTAATAAAAATTGCCGCATGCAGTCAAGTTAGTCGATTGTGCTGTATTACCTTTATGTATGGCATTTGGATGATCCAATCGTTTTTTCTGACCTAAACGATGGAAGTATTGCATGACCACATGCTGATGCATGCACTCGAATTATTGTTACATTTGCCCTGAAATTGAAAGAAAAAAATGAGTGACGATCTATACTGGAATGACGATTACCACATTGAAGGCCTGACCAGCAGGTTTGAAAATATGCTTCAAGGCGGTGAAGGAGAATACTTTGATGCCGAAGAGTTTGAGGTGCTTGTGGACTATTATCAACACAGTTTTATTACTGAAAAAGCGAGGCTGGCACTTGATATTGCTTTGCAACAACACCCCTTCAATTCAAGCTTGAAAATAAAACAAGCCCGGCAATTGGCTACTGAAAACAATTTCCTGCTCGCATTGGATATCCTGAGTGATCTGGAGCTTACCGAACCCAACGACCCGGAAATAATCATGACACGCGGTACCATTTACAGCATGATGATGGAATTTAAAAAAGCCATCGAAGAGTATAAAACCGCCATGCAGTTTGTTGATGAAGAGGAACTTGAAGAAATATATTCAACCATTGCCTTTGAATACGAAAACTTAGGCCAGTACGGGAATGCACTGACTTTTCTTAAAAAAGCACTGAATAAAAGTCCTGATTCCGAAGCCCTTTTATTTGAGATTGGATTGTGCTATGAGGTGGATAAAAGGCTGGAAGATGCCATTGCTTTCTTCAACAGCCACCTTGACAAACACCCCTATAGCCTTGCTGCCTGGTTTAATCTTGGCCTGGCTTATCACCACCTCGAACAGTACGAAAAAGCCATCGACTCCTTTGAGTTTGTGCTCGCCATCGATCACAAATATATTGCAGCTTATATGAGCATTGGTCAAGCTTATGCCGGACTCGAAAACTACCCCAAAGCCATCGAGGTGTACCGCGAATCGTTCGAAATTGAAAAGCCCGAAGCGCTCACCTATTACAATATTGGTGAATGCTATGAAAAAATGCAGGATTACAGGCCTGCACTAATCAATTACCGCAAAGCCTTAGACCTGGATGATGAATTGCCCGAACCCTGGGCTGGAATAGGTGTTATCTTTGACGAAGAAGGAAATACCAAAACAGCCATCAGATATCTTGATAAAGCCTGTCAGCTTGATCCGCTGAACACTGAATTTTTGCTGATACTTGCCGAGCTTCACATAAAAGTAGAAGAGTTTGACAAGGCAACAGATTGCTTTAGCAAAATTGAGGAAATCGATCCAAACGACCCATATTTGTGGGTGGAACATGCCAATATGTACGTTGTAAAAGGGGAATATGAAACTGCTGTAAACTTGCTGAAAACCGGCCTGGTCAACCAACCCGAAAACAGCATTATCCTATACCGGCTTGTGGCTACCCTCCTACTTAACAAAAATACTGTACAAGCCTGCTATTACCTCGAAAACGCGCTTGAAATTGATTACGAAGGACATAAAGAACTTTTCGATTATTATCCCGAAGTAATGCTGATATCCAAAATCATTGACCTGATACAGTCTTACCAGTTGCATCGTTAGGCAGGTTCTGATTGTGAAGTTTTGAACCCTATAATAATCAATTAAGGCTGAACAATATGAT
>CAYTUA010000346.1:0-4557 GCA_964440855.1 uncultured Lentimicrobiaceae bacterium | reverse complement strand
TTCCCGCCACTTTCATTTAATTTCTTTCAATTTTGCCAGTAAATCGGCAGTGAGTGAATCCATTTTGGAGAAGGCAAACCACTTTTTTCCTAAATCTTTAAGCGAAGCCCCTAAGTGATACAATTCTTTTTGGTCTATAATCAAAAAACGGTCATGGCTTTGTTTGAGGGTTTTGATGTCTATGGGCGGGTATTGGCAATTGTGTTTGCTTAGATCCAATTTAAGTTGCTTGCTGATGGTTTTGGTATAAATGGTAGCTTTTACGTTCTTAGTCCGTTTTCCCAAAAGGGTCAATACGGTTTCGTCCACATAATTGTCAATAAGCAAAATTTCGGTTTTGGCATTTTTGATGAGGTCGGCCACAAACACATAGGCATCAAATATTTGACCGTCAAAGAAGATGCCTTGTTTGGGTAAATCTTGTGTTTCTAGCTGCAAAGAGATTTTGCTTACCTCCTTGGAAAGGTTTTCAAAATTATTTTCAATTCTATCAATACGCTGGTTTAAAGCATATCCTTTAAGCAAATAGTCACGTAAAACATTGGTAGCCCAAATACGAAAATGGGTTCCTTGTTTGGAATTAACTCTATATCCAACTGAAAGTATAGCGTCAAGATTATAGTATTCAATTTCTCTTCTTACTTTTCTACCCGCTTCAACTTGAACTGTTGCATTTTTTGCAACAGTTGCTTCCTGACTGAGTTCTCCTTCCTTATATATGTTGCGTAAATGTCGTGATATAACAGACTTATCTCTATTGAATAATTGAGCGATTTGATTCAATGTAAGCCATACAGTATCTTCATCAAGACGAACTTCGATATGGTCAGGCAAGTTATCTGAATGATATAATACTATTTCATTTTTCATTTTCTGATTCTTTTCCACGTATTAGGACTCATATCCATTTCGTTTAATCGGCTTTCAAAAATAACAATTTATAGGGTTAGATAACCTGTTTCCTTTCCTGCTTCTTTTTTAGCCGGAATGGGTTTTGTGCGTCAACTTTTGTCGCAGTGCGTATCTAATTTTGCCCAATAAAATCTACAACATGATACAAGGCACCAAAATTGAAGTACTGAATGCCATAGGAAGAATCTATGAGGAATCGGAGGATTGCAAACTTGAAGATGCATTCTTTTCCAAAGTTGACAATGAGTTGTCATTTCTTTCAAGCTACTTCAAAACGACAAAAATTCAATCATTTTTCATTGCCATGATTTTCGTTTTAAACTACAAGGGAGATACTGTCGATTTAAACGATCTGATTAAATACTTCGACTGCAATCCCGTGAAGATCCTAGCCTATAGCGATGTTTTCAGTAATCTTCATTCATCCGGTATTTTGCGTAAACAAAAATCAAGGCATAGGATTGATCTGGCATTTGCAAATGACCAGTTTAGGATAAATGAAAAGGTTTCAGCAGCCATTTTGCAGAATGAACCCATGCCCGAAACACAGTCAGATAAATTTACTGATATTATAGAGTTACTTGAAGCATTTTACAGCATTGGAGATCAACGTGATGACGAAGAAATTTCAACATTTGAACTGTTTCACCAAACACGAAAGTTAATTTCGGTTCATTTGCATATTCCTTTGATCAGGAAAATAGACGCCCTGAAGCTCAGTATTGATGATGCATATTTGTACTTGTATTTAATCTGGAAGACAGCCTCAGGCAAAGAATCGACGGATATTGGAAGGGCTTTGGAAATGATTTACGATAACTCATCAAAGCGTGTGGGTTATATGCAGAAAATTCTATCCAATGAAAATGTGCTTATAAAAATGAACCTGATCGAAACTGTTGATGCACGCTTCTTCAATGATACCGAAATGAAGTTGACCACTTATTCCTTTAATCTGTTGAAGGAATGTGGGATGAACCTTATTATGAAGAAAAAGGATAGCGAAAACATCATATTGCCGGCAGCGATTCAGCATAGGGAATTAATTTTCAGTGAATCAGAAATGAAACAACTCTTTTTACTGAAGGACTTGATGAAAGGCGCTAAACTCAAAAGGACCCAAAAACGGCTTGCAGCCAAAAGCTTACCCACAGGCGTTACCGTTTTGTTGCATGGCGCTCCCGGAACAGGGAAAACGGAGGTGGTTAAGCAACTGGCGAAAGAAACCAATCGGGAATTAATGAAGGTGGAAATAAGCAAATCAAAATCAATGTGGTATGGCGAAAGCGAAAAAATCATGAAGCGGATATTTACTGACTACAAATCCTTTGCAAAAGATTGTAAACGCACGCCCATTCTGCTTTTTAATGAGGCAGATGCCATTTTTTCTACACGTAGAAGCCTTGGAAATTCGAACGTTGACCGTACAGAAAATGCCATGCAGAACATCCTTTTGGAAGAAATGGAAAATTTTGAAGGCATTCTGATTGCCACCACAAACCTTTCCCAAAACTTTGATACTGCATTTGAAAGACGGTTTTTGTTCAAGATTAACTTTCGGAAACCTGATACTTCAATCAGGGCCAGAATCTGGAAATCAAAACTACCAGCTTTAACCCCTGAAGATTGCAATTTACTGGCCGGTCGGTTTGACTTTTCAGGTGGGCAGATTGATAATATCCTACGCAAGAATGAAATAAGCGAAATAATTCATGGCAAGAAAGTTACACTTGAAAGCCTATTGGCTTTTTGCAATGAGGAAAGTCTGGGCAGCAGCAGGGGAATGATAGGCTTCAATAAGACATAAGTAGATTTTTACAGATTTCAGACAGGCTTGGCGATTCATATTACATTGTTTGAGAGCTTTCTTTGCTGGTTTATTATTGTTTAGATGTTTTTTTGCGTGCTGGTTTGTTCTCTAAACCAAAACCCAGAATCATAAAAAACCATGCTTACAATTCAACCAGGTTACATCCTCAACCCCTTCACCTTGGGCGGTGCGGCCACAAAATCCTTTAAATAAAAAGGCTCGAAATAGGCTGTGTCCACAAATTCATCTGCATCGAATTGCCTTTGAGCCATTGCTGCCATAAATTTTACCGATGGGTTGAAGTCGTCAATAAAAACAGCTTGATCGTTTGAATCGAGTAGCTCGCGGCATTTTGGGGCACCATCACCAAAAAATACCAGTTTGTGCTCCCGGAGTTGTATGTCAAAGGAGGCTGCATCAATAATCATGGCTTCGGTAGCTGTCATCCTTTTGTTTGTTCCATCAAATAGCGCCGCATACACTTCCATGCGGCGGGCATCGATCATCGGGCAATACCATTCGTTTTGATGGCCTTGTTTTTGGCGTTCCGATGCCATTCCGGCAGCCATGGCCTGCAGGGTATCAATGGCAATCAGGGGTTTGTCGAGGGCGTAGCACACCCCTTTGGCGGTGGATACACCAATGCGCAATCCCGTATAGGAGCCGGGCCCCATGCTTACCGCCACCGCATCCAGTTGTGCCAATGGAATACCGGTTTCCAGCATGACTTCCTCAATAAAAACGGTGATCAGTTCGGCATGTGAGCGTTGTTCATAGCTTTCGCGCAGGGCCATTAAGTTGCCATTAACAGCCAGGCCAACTGAACAAACGCGTGTAGCTGTTTCTAAAAGCAGGATGTTTGCCATATTTCTTTTACTGCGTTTTTTGCCGATAAAATGTTGGCATGCCGGTTCGCCCGTGCTGAAGGTTATTTATCGCCAAACAGTTTTGATTTGTCCACTTTTTCTACCTCATCGCCTGTATTGAGTGTTTGCGAAACAACGCGGTAGGGGCCCGTAATTACTTCTTTGTTTTCCTCAAGCCCGGATAGGATTTCAATAAAAGTATTGTCCTGAATACCTGTTTTCACCTCACGGATACGAGCAACATCCTTGTCTAATACAAAAACATATTCTGTTATTATATCCTTTTCCTTTTTTGTATCCTTTTCAGGTTGCGATACCTTTGCCCTGCGTCGGGTAGAGGTTGTATCCTCGCGGGTAGTAACTGCCTGTATGGGTACTGTAAGCACATTTTCCATGCGTTTTGTCTGTATGTCAACCGTGGCCGACATACCTGGTCTGAAAGGCGAAGCAATCAGTCCTTCGGGGTCAATCAGGTCGGCATACGATTCCTGTAATAAAACCACTTTTACCTCAAAATTGGTCACCTGCTCCACGCTTGTTCCCAGCGAATTGGCCGAAGTAGCTATTTCGGTCACCAATCCTTTGAACCGCCTGTTCAGATAGGCATCCACTTCAATAATACAGGTATCGGCTAATTTTACGCGGGGAATATCGTTTTCGCTCACCTCCACTTTCACTTCCATTTGGCTGAGGTTTGCCACGCGCATAATTTCGGTACCGGCCGAAAATTGTGATGCGCCTGTTACACGCTCGCCTACTTCCACATTCAGGCGTGAAACGGTGCCATCGTTGGGAGCATAAATGGTGGTGCGATTGAGGTTTTCGCGGGCCTCGCTCAAAGCGGCTTCTGCATTTTGCACCTGAAACTGGGTGGCTTTAAACGTTTCACGCGCAGCTTCAGTTTCGGCTGTAGCTACCTGATAATTGGCTTTAATAGCATCCCAGTCAGCATCGGAAATCACCTGCTGT
>CAYTUA010000345.1:0-5065 GCA_964440855.1 uncultured Lentimicrobiaceae bacterium | reverse complement strand
TTGTTGCCGTTTATGCCCAAAGGTGCGCATATTGTTAATATTGGCAGCATGGGAGGCTATCAGGGCAGCGCTAAATTTCCGGGGCTGTCGCTCTATAGTGCCGCCAAAGGAGCATTGGCCATTTTAACAGAATGCCTGGCCGAGGAGTTGAAAGATAGGGGCATTAAAGCCAATTGCCTGGCTTTGGGTGCAGCTCAAACCGAAATGCTTGCTGAGGCATTTCCGGGATACAAAGCACCCTTAAGCGCAGCAGAAATGGCGGGTTTTATTGCTGATTTTTCCCTACATGGGTCTGGTTTTTTCAATGGAAAGATTTTGCCTGTTTCGGTTTCTACGCCATAAAGATCAAGATTAGTTTGAAAATAATGAACGATACAATTCAAAATATTTCTCACCCGGGCATAATACAATCAATTGATGATCAGCATATAACAATCAGGGTTGAATCAGCTGCCGCATGTGGCTCATGCAAGGCGAAAGGCTCTTGTGGCATGGCTGAGATGGAAGATAAAATGATAGAAGTAATAAGATCGGATGACAAACATTACGCTGTCGGACAATATGTAACTGTGTATATGAAGCAAACATTGGGAACGCTGGCTGTGGTGCTGGGCTATGTAGTTCCTTTTGTGGTGGTGCTGCTTACGCTTATTTTCATGTTGCAGTTTGGATTCAGTGAGGGAATTGCCGGCCTTGTGTCGCTGGGCATACTGATACCATATTACCTTACACTTCACTTGTGCCGCCATATGCTGCGGAAAACCTTCCGCTTCTATATCAGCTAATTGCAAACATATAGTTGTTGTCTTAATATGACGTTCTTTATATATGTTCTAAATAGCTGATCCTGACTTAATTTATAAAGTGTCTAAACTACTTTCCTATTCTTCTGATAATCTGTGTTTTATTAATTATGGTTGGTGTGCCAGAGCATGCGTGGGCTTTATAAACACCTTTATATCAAGTGTATAGATGTAAGCCTCAATTCATAGTGAAATGGTACTTAAATTACCTTAAAATCTTACTTTTGCGCTACTGTTTAAAGACTAACAGCAGAATGTATAAACCAGAATAATTTTTACGGACGTGAACGATATTATCATTTATGCCTTGCTGACGCTGGTTCTCTTAGGAGGGGCTTTGTCAGTGATTTTATATTTTGTTGCGCAAAAGTTTAAGGTGTTTGAAGACCCACGCATTGACAAAGTGGATGATGCCTTACCCAAAGCCAATTGCGGAGGTTGTGGATATCCCGGATGCCGCAAATTTGCAGAAGTTTCGGTAGAAGCTGCCGACAAAAACCAAAGCCTGGAAGGGCTAAACTGTCCGGTTGGTGGCAATGATGTTATGAAGGAAGTGGCTGCCATCCTTGGTCTGGAAGTGGAAGAACAAGACCCATTAATTGCCGTAGTGCGTTGCAATGGCTCCAAGGCCAACTCTCCCGCTAAAGTTAAGTATGATGGCCCTGCCACCTGCGCCTTTGCGCACAACTTGTATGGAGGCGAAGGCGGATGCCCCAATGGATGCCTTGGTTTGGGCGATTGTGTAGCCGCTTGCGACTTCGATGCCATCCACATGAATCCTGAAACCGGGCTACCAGTCGTCAACGATAAATGTGTTGCCTGTGGTGCTTGTGTAACAGCTTGTCCGCGTGGCATTATTGAGTTGCGTAAGAAAGGCCCCAAGGATCGCCGCATATTTGTAAGCTGTATCAATACCGAAAAAGGTGGCCCGGCCAAAAAGAATTGCGAAGTGGCTTGTATCGGATGCTCCAAATGCTTCAAAGTGTGCAATTTCGATGCCATCAAAATGGAGAATAACCTGGCCTATATCGATTTTGATAAATGTACGCTTTGCCGCAAATGTGTCCCGGAATGTCCCACCAATGCAATACACGAACTCAACTTCAAACCTCGTAAGCCCAAGGTGGAAAAGGTAGAAGAAGAAACAAAAAATACGGAAAAACCCCTTGCTGCGGCCGAAAAGACGGCAGCAAAGCAAAGTCCTGAAAAAGAAGCCTAGTAATCATATCCCAACGACTAACAATAACATCGTATGATACTACTGAAAACCTTTAGCATGGGTGGTGTTCACCCGCCGGAAAATAAATTTTCGGAAAATGCTGCTATTGAAGTACTCCCGCTTCCCAAACAAGCCATTGTCCCGCTTGGTCAAAACCTGGGAGCCCCCTCAAAGCCTTTGGTGAAAAGGGGCGATATTGTGAAAGTTGGACAATTGATTGGCAAGGGTGAGGGTTTTATTTCGGCAAACCTGCATGCGCCTGTCTCGGGCAAGGTACTCAAAGTGGACGATGCCCCCGATGCAAGCGGTTACCGGCGAACAGCCATTATTATTGATGTGGACGGCGACGAATGGGAAGAGGGTATTGATCGCTCCGATTCCATTGACCGCGCCATTAAACTGGATAAACAGGAAATTATAGACCGCGTTAAGGAATGCGGAGTAGTAGGGCTTGGTGGTGCAACCTTTCCAACACATGTAAAATTGATGATTCCCCCTGGAAAAACAGCCGAAGTGCTGCTGATCAATGGGGTGGAATGCGAACCTTACCTTACATCGGATCACCGCCTGATGCTTGAAAAAGGCGAACAAGTGCTTATTGGTACCAAAATCCTGATGAAAGCCCTGGAGGTGGAAAAGGCCATCATAGGTATTGAAAACAACAAACCCGATGCCATCAACCATTTGACCACCCTGGCAAAAAATTATGAAGGCATTAGCATTCAGGCGCTTAAAGTGAAATATCCGCAAGGGGGTGAAAAGCAATTGATCAAGGCAGCAGTTAACCGTGAGGTGCCTTCCGGTAAGCTGCCCATCGAGGTGGGTTGTGTTGTGAGCAATGTGGGTACTGCTTTTGCTGTTTACGAGGCCGTGCAAAAGAATAAGCCCCTGATTGAGCGAGTAGTAACCATCACCGGCAAGGCGGTGAAAAAGCCATCCAATTTTATGGTGCGTGTGGGAACTCCCATTTCCCAACTTGTAGAAGCTGCCGAAGGCATGCCTGACAATACGGGTAAGGTGATCAACGGCGGCCCCATGATGGGTAAAGCGCTAACAACGCTTGATGTGCCCATTATAAAAGGCTCTTCGGGTATTTTGCTTATGAAAAAGGAGGAAAGTGCAAGGCCTCAACCTAAAAACTGTATCCGTTGCAGTAAATGCACCGTGGTTTGCCCTATGGGCCTGGAACCTTTCCTGCTATCAAAACTGGCTAAATTATCAGAGTTTGAAAAGGCTGAAAAAGAAAAGATTATGGACTGTATTGAGTGTGGCTCTTGCCAATACACCTGCCCCTCAGGATTGCCATTGCTTGATTTTCTGCGTTTGGGCAAGCAACGGGTTGGCCATTTGATCAGAACCCGTAAATAAGTTAATGAATAACCCAATACTACATTTATGAGTATGTTTACCATATCCGGCTCTCCGCATGTTCATGGAGATGAGAATGTTAAAAAAATCATGTACACCGTGGTTTTTGCTTTGGTTCCGGCCATGCTTGTTTCTCTATATTTTTTCGGGCTTGATGCAGCACGTGTATTGTTAATCTCGGTTTTGGCCTGCGTGTTTTTTGAATGGGCCATCCAGAAATTCCTGATCCGTGGACCGGTCACCATCAACGATGGCTCTGCTGTTGTTGCCGGCTTGTTGCTCGCATTTAATATTCCGGCCAATATTCCGGCCTATATCATCATAATTGGTGCCTTGGTTACCATTGGTGTAGCGAAAATGTCGTTTGGCGGACTCGGAAAAAATATTTTTAACCCCGCCCTGGTAGGCCGTGTTTTTATGCTGGTTTCATTTCCTGTGCAAATGACTTCCTGGCCTGTGCCCAAGCCGCTTTTTGAAGGAGGGCTTGTTACTGATGCGATCACCGGTCCCACAGCATTGGGAATTTTAAAAGAGGGTTTGGGAGCTGGCAAAACAGTTGACCAAATCATGGCCGACCCCAATATGCCTGATTATATTGACCGGCTAACAGGAAATATGACCGGCTCCTTAGGCGAAATGTCGGCCATTGCCCTGTTGTTGGGTGGTATCTATATGGTCATCCGTAGAGTAATCGATTGGCAGGTGCCACTTACAATTATTGCAACAGTTTTCATCTTTGCAGGTGTTTTTCATTTGATCGATCCACAGCATTATATCGACCCCACCTTTCACTTATTTACAGGCGGTTTGATGCTGGGCGCCATCTACATGGCAACGGATATGGTAAGTTCACCCATGAATATGATGGGCAAATTGTTGTATGCCCTTGGTATCGGTTTGATTACCATTATCATCCGTTTCTGGGGTGCTTACCCTGAGGGCATTTCATTTGCGATATTGATCATGAATGCATTTGTTCCTTTGCTCAACAACAGCTTCAAGCCAAAGCGTTTTGGTGTGGTAGCAAAATCAAAATAATTTCAAGCAACACAATATACTGACAGTTATGGCCAGCAAAAGAGAATCGAATTTTTTCAATATGGTGAGTACCCTGGTGCTTGTAACAGGTGTTGCGGCCCTTTCCCTCGGAGGGGTTTACAACCTGACCAAAGGCCCTATTGAAGAGGCAAAACTGCGCAAACAGCAGGAAGCTATTATGGAGGTGTTACCAGCATTTGAGCGCCTCGAAACACGCCTTGTTAAATCAGCCCACGAAACTGATTCGTTGCAGTTTAATCTGGCTTATGATGGCGATGGCCAATTGGTTGGTGTGGCCGTGAATTCATTCACCAATAAAGGATTCAGTGGACTTATTAAGGTGATGGTGGGCTTTTTACCCGATGGCACCATCAACAACACAGCCGTGCTTGAGCACAAGGAAACTCCGGGTCTGGGCGATAAAATGCAACAGAACAAATCTCCCTGGAGCCTGCAATACAATGGCGTACATCCAGGCACTTTTGATTTACGCATGACAAAAGATGGCGGACAAATTGATGCCATCACAGCTGCTACAATTTCGGCACGTGCATTCAGCGATGCAGTACAACGTGCCCACGATACTTTTGAACAAAACAAAGGAGGCATTTAATATGAACCAATTACAGAATTTTAC
>CAYTUA010000344.1:0-14816 GCA_964440855.1 uncultured Lentimicrobiaceae bacterium | reverse complement strand
CTTTCACAACCAGGTCAAAGTCTTCGGCCTCAAAACCTTCAGGCAAATTCAGCTTATCGAGGCTCACTGCATTCAGGCAATACAAATTGCTGCAGGCCTTGCAATGAAAGTGTGCATGCACATGGCTTTGCAGCCGCGATTCGCTTACCTGATAACGCACCTCGCCCCCTTCGAGGGCAATGGCATGCAACAAACCAGTTTTTAGAAAAGCACGCAGGTTGCGGAAAATGGTGGCTCGGTCGTAATCGTAGCTCAATTTATGTTTGATTTCAATTTCGGTAAGTGCTGATTCCGAGCTGAGCAAAACATGCAGCATGTCGACACGGCAGGGCGTTTTGGCCATTTTGGAAGCAGCAAGCAGCTGTTTGATATTGTCCATAATACACGAATCTTACAAATGCAACAATGTTGCAAATGTACAGCCTTTTTCAGAAGTGACAATTGTTTACCGAAAAAAATAATCCGCGCTGATCTGCTATTCGATTGCCCTGAGTGCCTCACGGGCTGCACGGATAGCCGGATCGGGCGAAATTTCCTGGCCCACAGCGCCTTTCATCCACATTTGCGGCGTAACCCGTCCCTGCGTAAAAGCCCTGTAAATCTCAGAAGCAAAATCCTTGTCCCTGATATGGTTTTCAAATTGAAATTCAATTAACTGTCCAACAGGATAAGCCGAAAGGTAGAGCGGATAAGCAATCATATGCGAATAAATACCGAGGATTGGGGAGTCTTCCACACCAAATACGGTAGCATAATAGGTATTCCAAACATCGATAGAAATTTCAATTACCTTGTTCTTAAGCTCTTCAACGCTTGCATCCGGATTGGCATACAGCCAGCGCCACACGGCAATATCAACAAGCGAAACCCCCATGATTTCGTAGTTGGACCACAGGTTGTCAATGGCAGCGATATGTGCAGCCATTTCATCCCTATTTTCCATGCCCAGTATTTCGAGGTCGCGCGCCTGGAAAATAAAGGCCAGTGCTTCGGTAAAGGAAGTGTTGGGTACCCCATTCAGCATATAAAAATCAACATCATGCAAGGTGATGGTTTGTTCCACATTGTGGCCAAATTCGTGCATGGCAATGTTGTAGCCTTTATAGTCCATGCCATCAGGTTCGATGCGCGAACGCAACCGTGCCTTTTCCGAGCGCATGGATGCACCCCAGGCGTGGCCGGCACCACGCGAAGCATCCACTGTTATTTTGGAAGCGATGGAAGCTGCTGAATCAGCAGGAAAACCCAATTTAATAAGGATATTGGGCAAGTCGTTTTCAAAGGCTTTGCTATTGGGATATTGTTTCTTCAGGCGGGCATCGAGGGCAGCAATATCCAATCCCGAACGGGTTTTAAACCCATCGTACCAAATATCCCAGGGTTGCAGGTCGCGTCCTAGCCGCTTTGAAATCAGCGCACCAATTTCTTTAAGTTCAGAGCTGCTCACCAGTTTGGTGAAAATTTGTTCCACATCCTCAACGGCAATTTCCATTTCATCGTCAAACTTGCGCGAAATATAAGTGGGAAACAGCGGCGAATGGGCATCAATTTGCTGATGCGATTTGAATAAATCCAATAAATGCTGATAACGTATATCGTTTTCACGTTCAGCTTTTTGGTAGTTTCCATCTACAAGAATGGTATTGGAAAAGGGGTTCCATGGCTGGTTGGGGTTGTTGATCACCTGCTGTGGAATTTCCTGCCTGATAATCCTCACCATGGCTTGATAAATGGCAGCCTGTTGGTCAAAACCAATCTCGCGCGAATAGGTTGCTTTGATTTCATCACGCAGGCCCCAATGCGAAATCAGGCCCGTGTTTTCATTAAAGGGTTTATTTCCCTCATCATCAACTAACTGTCCAACAAAAATATTGTAATCGGAAATATAAGCATCAATATCTGATGATAATTGTGCATACACCTGCAATACGCTGGCCGGAACGCGCGATTTGAAAACATCGCCCAGGCGGGCATAGGCCCATTCCAGTCTGGTCCATGAGGGGCCCCTATTGGTTTTTTCGGCCAGGCTATAAAAGGGAAAGTTGAGCATCACAATGAATGCCAGCTTGTTGCTAAACATATCAGCACTAAAATGTGCCGATGCTTCGTATCCGCTGAAAAGCCTGTCGATGGGCAGGATTTCGCCTTCGGACACATGCATGGGAATTTTCAGCTCCACACTGATTTTATTGAAACTGCCCCAGAGCAATTCAAAATTGGACTGTATCCTTTCGAAACTGGCCTGGCGTTCCGCCTCATTTTTGGCGGCATAGGTCAGGCACAGTGTTTTGAAGTCTTCTGCTGTCCCATCCTCTTCGAGCCAAAAGGCAGCAACTTGCCTTACACCTTTTTCAAGAAGCTGCATTTGTTGCTTGTCAGCAGCCTGTTGCAGTTCGGCCAGGGTATTTTGTATTGCATTTTCGTTGATAAACTGCACAGCAGTCGTTTGTAAGGTCATACTTGCCATCACGATAATTAATAAGGATTTAATAAATTTCATGGGATTTGGTATTTATTTATTGGTTTTGATTAAATTCGCTGAGAGGCCGCCCAACCAGGCCATCGGGGCATAAACGATCAGGCTGCCTGCCACAAACCATATCGGGTGTGGGAGCATGCTCAGGTTGATCACTCCGGCGATGGTGAGCAGGGCACCAACTATAATTGAAAGTTCTGTTTTTTTTCCAATTAAAACGCATACCAGACCAGCTATAAATGAACCTAGGATGTAAGCACCCAATACGGCCATCATCATGGTGGAGGAAACCAGCTCAAAAAAGCTTTCATCCTGCCCGGCAGCTGCACTGCTGAGCACTGCTTCAGGGGGCATAAACAGGCTGTGACCCAGTATTTCTAGCAATGAAATCGCAACAATGCCGCTTATAAGACCGGCAAGTATGGCCAGAATTTTGCGTGCCATGATTTTTTTTTGCGAAAGTAGTGAAAGTATGGGAGGAAACGACACTAAATTATGAAGGTTGATCTACTTCACATTAAACCCCAGCATTTTTTCGTCACCAATAAAGAGTTCAAATTTATCATTGATATTTGCAGGACCTACACCTTCAGGCGTTCCTGTAAAAATATAGTCGCCCGTGCGCAAGCTTACAAACTGCGACACATAAGCAATAATTTGTTCGAAGCTGAAAATCATATCTTTGCTATTGCCCTGCTGGCGCCACTCACCATTGATCTTCAATCCAAAGTCGATATTTCCGGTATCTTTGAATTTGGTCTTTTGCAAAAATTCACCCACCGGGGCCGACATATCGAATGCCTTGGCGATTTCCCAGGGCAGGCCTTTCTGCTTGCATTCGTTTTGCAGGTCGCGGGCCGTAAAATCAATGCCTATGCCAATTTCATCATAATATTTGTGGGCAAATTTTTCCTTGATGTGCTTGCCGTTGCGGCAGATTTTCAGCACAAGTTCCACTTCGTAATGTATTTCTTTTGAAAAATCAGGATAAAAAAATGGGTTGTGCGGTGGCAGCAGGGCTGTATCCGGCTTCATAAAAAATACCGGCTTGGTAGGTAAAGGATTATTCAACTCCTTTGCATGCTCTGCATAATTCCGTCCTATACAAATGATTTTCATGAAATTAACTATTTTTATTATTGGTCAGGGTTACTTGTTTGCCCGAAGTGCGCAGCCTGATGGCGGTGATTAGTTTTTTGGTATAAAGCGGAAATTCCCCTTTCATCATCCAATCGTAATAGGATGGTTCTTTGGCAAAAACTTCTTCTACGGTCTTGCCTTTGTGTTTGCCAAAGTTAAAAACTTCCTTATCATCTTGGTTATAAATAATTTGTCCGTTGAGATCGGCATTGCGGTGATGCGATGAAAACACATGGAGTTTTTTCATATCGTTTACCACAGGCTGGCTGATCTGGCCCTCGCGGTCTTCAAAATCGGCATTTTCATACCGGTCAAGCTGTGCTTTCAGAATTTCATAGGTGGCCCTGGTGTCGGCTTCTGCTGAATGCGCATCAACGAGTTCTTTGTTGCAGAAAAAGCGGTAAGCCCCTTTCAGTGTGCGGGGTTCCATTTTCATAAAAATGTTTTGTACATCAATGATATGCCTTTTCTTGATATCAAATTCCACATCGCAGCGGATAAAGGCCTCCACAAGCATGGGTAAATCAAACTTGATGACATTGTAACCTGCCAGGTCGCAATTGTCCAAAAAACGGTTTAAGTCATGCGCTACATCCTTAAAAACAGGCTTGTCCTCCACATCCTCATCCTTGATTCCGTGAATGGCCGTAATGCTTTTGGGAATGGGAATTTCAGGATTCAGCAGCATATGCAGGTGTTCTTCTTCTCCGTTTGGATTGATCTTGAGTATGCTGATTTCAACAATGCGGTCGTGGGTAATGCTCAGCCCGGTGGTTTCGAGGTCGAACAGGGCGAGGGGACGGGATAGGTTGAGTTCCATTGTTTTATATTTATGATTCTGTGAGTCAGTGAATCTGTGTGTTTGAGGGTCTTTATTTTGTGAGTCTGTGAGTCAGTTATACTGTGATACTGTGTGTTTGAGGGTCTTTATTCTGTGAAGCTGTGATGCCTGGTATATGTTCATTAATTTTCGTCAAAATTACGCTATTTTTGCTGCACTTCGCGCGCAAAATCACTGAATCACATAATCACTGAATCACAAAAGACCCGCTTCGCGCACAGAATCACTGACTCACAGAATCACAGACTCACAGAATCACAGACTCACAGAATCACTGACTCACAGAATCACAAAAAAACTAAACCTCCCTGTTGGGATCGAATTTTTCGAGCAATTCTTTCATTTTTTTCAGGAACATGCCGCCCAAAGCTCCGTCAACAATGCGGTGGTCGTAGGCTAAAGCCAGTATCATGATATGCCTGATGGCAATTACATCACCGAATTCTGTCTCAATTACTGCCGGTTGCTTCCTGATTGCCCCCACAGCCAAAATAGCTACTTGTGGCTGGTTGATAATCGGCGTACCCGTTAAGCTGTCGAATGATCCGAAATTGGTAATGGTAAAGGTGCCACCCTGAATTTCGTCCGGTGTAAGTTTGTTATTTCTTGCTCTGTTAGCCAGGTCATTAACTGCTTTGGTAATGCCTAACAAATTCTTTTCATCGGCATTTTTTATAACCGGAACAATCAGGTTGCCGTTTGGCAAAGCGGTGGCCATACCGATATTGATATTTTTGCGCAGTATGATATTGCTTCCATCCACGGAAGCATTCACCTGTGGATATTCCTTAAGGGCTGCTGCTGCGGCTTCGAAGAAAATAGGCGTAAATGTAATTTTTTGGCCTTCACGCTTTTGGAAGCTATCCTTAACCTTGTTGCGCCAATTAACTATGTTCGTCACATCTACATCAATAAAGGAAGTAACATGTGGGGACACCTGCTTCGACATCACCATATGGTCGGCGATGAGCTTGCGCATACGGTCCATTGCAATCACCTGATCGCCTGCTCCTGCATTTACTTTTGGAGCTTCCATCTGCACCGCTTTGGGGGCTTCGGCTTTCGGCGCTTCAGTTTTGGCGGTTTCAGCAGTTTTGGCCGGTGCTTTTCCGCGGCTTTCAATATATCCGAGGATGTCGGCCTTGGTCACACGCTCATCTTTTCCACTTCCGCTGATTTTTTCCAGTTCATCCAGACCAATGTTTTCAGCTTTTGCAATACTCTTCACCAAGGGTGAATAAAACCTTTCCGAATCTTTAAAATCCTGGGGTGTTTTGGTTTCCGCTTTTTCTTCCTCAGCTGGTTTCTCTGCTTTTACAGATGCTGGATCAGCTTTGGTCTCTTTTTCAGCAGGCGCCTCTTTTTCAGAAGCTACCTCTTTTTCAGTCGGCTCCTCCTGCTCAGATTCGCTTTCACCTTCTGCTTCACCGTCCATTTCAACTAGGGCAATAACAGTTCCAACAGCCACCACATCGCCTTCGGCAAACAAGGTTTTCACAATTTTTCCTTCTACCGGCGAAGGTATCTCTGAATCCACCTTGTCGGTTGCAATTTCCACAATCGGATCGTCCTCTTCAATTTGGTCGCCTTCTATTTTGAGCCATTTGGTAATGGTAGCCTCTATAACACTCTCACCCAGTTTGGGCATGATGATTTCAAACTTTGCCATGGTATATCAATTCGTTTTTTGCTTGAGTTTAAAATGATTAAATACGCTGATTGTTCAATCAGCATGCAAAATTACGAAAAAAAAGTATCGGGCACCCTTGCACATGCCAGTGGTTTTAAGAAGCTCTTACCTTCAACATATGGTTATCAGCTGTATTGATTGCGAACAATTGAATTCAAGTGAAACCAGCGAAAACGTTTGCATGCCGGAATGCTTCATCTTTTATGCTTGCAGCCATCACTGTATAAGCAATCGCTTACTGCTGACGCCTTCAGCAGTGCTAAGTTTGAGGATATAAACACCCGGTGCCATAGGGGATGTTTTGAATGAGAGAATTTGAGAACCTGAAGACAAATTCGTTTCTGAACGGCTATACAAAATGCGCCCATCCATACTAAAAACCTCGATGAGCACATCGCCCGAAACCTTTAAGTCAAATTGAATCATGATGTCCTCTTTGGCCGGGTTTGGTGCTATCGAAAAATCGCTTGAACGTGTGTTTTCACCCATGCCAACTATAAAATCGCAGGCTTCGGCAAATCCGGTTTCGTACAATCCGATGTTATTGTCGCTGTAGCAGCGCAGCGGACCACCTTCAAACAGATCAGTAATGCAAGTAGGGTGCGGAAACAAATAGTCTTGCAGGGGGCCTATGCGCTCAACAATCAACCCATGATATGCCCAGTTTAAGTCAGTGTTCCAGTCCAGTTCAATATACCGCAATGTGTGGCCATTTATCAGGGTATCGCCTTTAGCAACAACTGTTGCAGTGGCTGTGGAGTCGCATCCGGCATCAAAAGATTCCGGTATTTCCCAGCTGTCGCCGGGTGTGGCCGAAAAGTCCCACAACACATAAAACTGGTTGTGCCTGTACACATAAACACGTTCATCATCAGCATACATATACTCATACCCAAGGTGTTGGTTATAATGGCTTTGGTTTTCAATATTGTAGGCATACCATTCCTTTTCGAGCTTACCAGCAGCTTTACCATTGATTACAGTATCGCCCACATGGTTAATGTGCACATAGCCTACCACCCAAAAATTAGCGTAGTCATAATGCCAGCTTGCGCCGGGCGAAGGAAAGGGGACAAAAAACGAGAGCATATACTGAATAAAATAATCGCAAACTTCAAAAGCCGGCCCCATACCGGTTGGATATACAGGCACAAAATCGTAGCAAGCACCTGGATAAAAATAATCGTCCAATGGCAAAAAAATGGGCGTTTCGGGATCCCATCCATAATCGCCAACGAAAATGCCATCAAGGAATATCTTTAAATAAGTCAACTCGCGAGGCTCTTCCGGATCAAAGTCAGGGTCCCAGTGGCTAATGTACATTTTCAGGATTGTCTGGCTTTTTGGCTTGAAGTTGAGCAACCAATGGGCCTCAATATCAGTCAGTAAAAGGGAGTCATCAGTTCCGATAAGCCATATTTCATAGTATGGGGGAATATCCGGGTCAGAAGGTGTTTCATCTGTAAACCTGTAGTGGCCATCAACAGAGCTTATCAATTCCTCATTGAGTTGTACCAGGTCATCGTCCGGTGTTGTTCGTTTAAACACATTGCACCCAAGTATTTCGCTGCGCTCTGCTTGTGGAACAACATCCCAAAGCAATGTTACAGCTTCATTGGTGCCGGTGGTATAAATGTAGGTATTGCTTGCCAGCGGCAGTTCATAGCCTTCAGCTATTTCCAAAAGAAAATCGTAAGTTACATTGTAATTTGTTGATATGCCAAGATCGCATACAAAAATAAAATTAAAATAGTGTTCTTCTGATAATTCTTGCAGATTAAAAACATAGGTAAAGACACCTTCATAGGCACCCAAATCACTTAAAAATATGTCATTCAGCCAAGCTTTGACATATTGGATTTCACATCCGGGGTTCATTGCTGTCATTTCCACAAGAAAAGGCTCAATAGCCACAAAAGATATTTCAATGTCGTCAAAGCCTGGATTAATGGTTTCGTGTTTTGCCTCAGCTTCGGCATGTACCGTTGCCAAAGGAAAGCCAATCAGGCTGATGAATAAAAGGCTGAAAATAAATGAAATGGATTTGTTTTTCATGCTATCTGATTTTATTGTTCATTGTCGGATTCAATCATCAGCTACAGGTTTTGTTTGGTTTGAGGCAGGTATTGGCAGCGAATTTATGTTATCGTCTATTTATATGACAATTTAAACTATCCCCTACCCCTACTCCAATTGGATAATTTTATAAACAAATTATATTTGAAATTTTATTTACTTACAATGCATCGCGATTTATACATATCAGATTGATTTTGGGACTATTATAGCTATAAAGTAAAAACGGATGATCGTTTGGAAGCTGATGAGTTCATGGCATCAATACATACAATTACAATTTGGGTACTTACCAAAAAAATGCTGGGGATAAAAATAGCATTTGTTGGTGACCGTATGAAAGTTTTTCTATTTTTGCCCTATTAAACCGATTAAAGTTGAATCAATAACAAACGATTGACAGATGGAAGAGCAAGAAAAGCCGATCAGAAGAGAAGAGTTGTTTTCGCGTTCGGTGAGGGCAGGCAAGCGCACCTATTTTTTTGATGTGAAATCAACACGCCACGATGAGCAATACCTCACCATAACGGAAAGCAAACGCAGGTTTAACAACGAGCAAGGCAAGTTTTACTACGAAAAACACAAGCTTTTTCTTTACAAGGAAGATTTTGAGAAGTTTTTTAAAGGCCTGCAGGAATCCATTGATTTTATAGAAACAGGTGCATTACCTGAAGATTACGGAAAGGAAAATGAAGTGATTTCCGATAATTTAGATGTAAGCTTCGAAGATCTGGACAAGCTCGACAGCGAGTAATTTTCCAAGGTTTTATTGAAGTCTTCACAAGCTGCCCCGTTGCAGCTTTTTACTGTTTGGGGCATTTTATTGCCATAGTTTTGTTGAAAACTTACAAAGTAAAATCAACCAACTTCATCTAAAAATTATACTTTTGTTAGAAGCAAAGCAACAGCATGTGTTGTTTATAACATTGATTTTCAACTATTATGGGCAAAGTTATTTCAGTAGCAAACCAAAAAGGCGGGGTGGGCAAAACCACCACAGCCATCAACCTGGCCGCCAGCCTCGCAGTTTTGGAGTTTAAAACCCTCTTAATTGATGCTGACCCGCAGGCCAACGCCACCTCAGGGGTTGGTTTTGATCCTAAAAATATAAAAACAAGCATTTATGAATGCGTTATCGATGATGTGAACCCGGCCACGGTGCTGCTCGAAACGCAAACACCCAACCTGCATCTTATTCCGGCCCATATAGATTTGGTTGGTGCCGAAATTGAGATGATCAACCTGCCCAACCGCGAGCGTATGATGAAAAGGGCGCTGGATTTAATCAAAGATCAGTACGATTTTATAATTATTGATTGTTCACCCTCGCTTGGACTGATCACGGTGAATGCCCTCACTGCATCCGACTCCGTGATTGTGCCGGTGCAATGCGAATATTTTGCACTCGAAGGGCTTGGCAAACTATTGAACACCATAAAGATTGTTCAAACGAGGCTAAATACAGCCCTCGATATAGAAGGCATCCTGCTGACCATGTTTGATTCGCGGTTGCGCCTTTCAAAACAGGTTGTTGATGAGGTGAAGGCGCATTTTCAACAAATGGTGTTTGACACAATTATAAACAGAAATACACGTTTGAGTGAAGCACCCAGTTTTGGCGAATCCATTATTATGCACGACGCTACGAGCACAGGAGCTATTAATTATCTAAACCTCGCTCGTGAAATCCTGCAAAATAATGGCATGACATCCATGGTTGAAGGTGACAAACAAATTGAAATAAGTGACAATGAGCAATAGCAAATCAAAAAGAAATGCGTTGGGACGTGGCCTCGAAGCTATACTCAGAAGCCCCGATACCGACATCACATCAGCTGACATTTCAGGAAATTATGTAGCCGGTGCCACAGCCGAACTCCCGGTTGAAAATATCGAAGCCAACCCTTTTCAGCCACGCGCTGATTTTGACGAAACTGCCCTGAATGAATTGGCAAATTCAATAAAAACACAAGGTGTAATCCAACCGGTTACGGTGAGAAAAGTTGGACTTGACAGATACCAGCTGATTTCGGGCGAACGCAGGCTCAGGGCCTCTATACTGGCTGGTTTGGAAACCATACCGGCCTATTTGCGCGTTGCCAACGACGAGCAAATGCTGGAGATGGCACTCATCGAAAACATCCACCGCGAAAACCTAAACGCCATCGAAATTGCCATCTCTTACCAACGGCTGATTGACGAATGTAAGCTTACACAAGACCAGCTAAGCCAGCAGGTTGGCAAAAA
This sequence comes from uncultured Lentimicrobiaceae bacterium, assembly GCA_964440855.1. GTDB lineage: Bacteria > Bacteroidota > Bacteroidia > Bacteroidales > F082 > CALAZZ01. The sequence goes on along the minus strand of CAYTUA010000344.1, from coordinate 4,346 downwards.
CAGGACAACCATCAGCAATTTTTTACGCTTACTGAAACTCCCTCCCGAAGTGCAGGTGGCACTGCGCGACGGACATATCAGCATGGGCCATGCACGTGCCTTGATCAATCTTGAAAATGATACCGAACGCCTGGTAATTTTGCAGCAAATCATTGAAGAAGAACTAAATGTAAGGCAGGTGGAAGCACTGGCACGTTCGTTGAACCAGCCTGGCGAAAAAAAGCGGACAGCTGCTAAAAAGGAGATAATCCCCGCCTATTTCAAAGAAAAAGTAAAAGGACTCCGCGAAGAATTGGAAACCAATATCAGCATCCGCCGCAATGCAAAAGGGAAAGGCTCTTTGGTAATAAATTTCGAAAGCGATGAGGACTTTGACCGCCTCTACGACATCATAAAGAAATAATTAAGTCATACCGTCATGCGCTTGCCGCTTATCCTGTTATTGGTTTTACTACAATTTATGCTTTTCAACAGGCAAACATCAGGGCAAGCCAATACGGAGCAGCAAATAGCATACGAATATGTGCATTCACCGCACAAGGCCACCATTTATTCCGCAGTATTACCCGGACTGGGACAGTTTTACAATAAAAAATACTGGAAAATCCCTGTGGTATATACAGGCATTGGCGTAATCGGGTATTTTGCCCTCGAAAACCGCAGCGAATACCGCAAAGCCAGTGAAGCCTATATTTATGTTTCCAATGAAGAAACCTATGAAATTGATAACGACCTGATTGGCAGGTACGATGCGAATGTTTTGCGCGATATCAGGGATTATTACAGGCGCAATATGGAATTGAGCTATATCATTTTAGCCCTTTGGTATGGCCTCAACATCGTTGATGCTACTGTGGATGCACATCTTTTCAACTATGATGTTAGCGACAACCTATCGGTACAAATAGAACCAACCATCATGCCTGATTTTGCCTTTCAGCAACGACAGCTTACGCCATTTGCACCACCCGGCATCAGGTTGAAAATCAAATTTTAGCATGAAATAAGTATGCAAAAACTGAAAATTTCATTGATTGGCTATGGCCGGATGGGGAAAGCTGTTGAAAAAATCTGTATTCAACGTGGCCACCAAATACACCAGATTATTGATAGTGAGAATGACTGGAAGAATAAGGGGACCTTTATGAAGGATTCAGATGTGGCGATCGAATTCAGTTTGCCTGAAAAAACAGTTGAAAACATCCACCATTGTTTTACAGCCCAACTGCCTGTTGTAGTTGGCACCACAGGCTGGGATGCCCAAAAGACCGAAATTGAGACCCTGTGCCTTGCAAAAGGTCACACCCTTTTTCATGCCCCCAATTTCAGCTATGGCATGAATATGGTTTTCAAGCTAAACCAGCTTTTGGCCAAAATGACACAAAAAACGGCTTATATGGCTGATTTGCATGAAATACACCACATGCATAAAAAAGATGCACCCAGTGGAACAGCCCTCAAGCTGGCCCACGATTTCATCAGACTGAACGGGCGCTACAACAAATGGGCCTTCCCTGAAAATGCAAGCTTTGACAGTTTGGTTATCAGATGCCTGCGCGAAGGCGAAGTGCCTGGCACCCATGAAATCCGCCTTGACTCACCTGAAGATGAAATACGCCTGCAACACAGGGCTAAAGGACGCGAAGGTTTTGCATTGGGAGCCGTTATGGCCGCCGAGTTTCTTTTTGGTAAAACAGGGGTGTTTACCATGGACGACCTGATTAATGAACGCTTGAAATCAGCCCTTTAAAATAAAACAAAAGAAATGAGATCAATATTCTGGCTTTCTGCTGCTTTTTTACTTCTGTTCTTTGCAGGATCCTGCCGCTCCAAAAAGCCTGTAGCGGCTGATGAACAACCGGCAACAACCAAATTAGGGAATATATGCAAGCCCATGCTGTTGGAAGAAGAACCCATTCTACCCGCTTCCTCCGATATTTTTGATATCGATACAGCCTGGATTTCAAACACCTGCATGCACATCGCTGTTTCTTATGGCGGTGGCTGTGGAGCGGTTGATTTCCAGTTAATTTACAATAAGCGGATCATGCAGTCCTATCCCCCCAAAACTCATCTTTTTCTGTCCTTCACCGATGAGGATCCGTGCAGGGCCATTGTGCGGGATACCTTGCTCTTTGATTTGGGGCCTTTTGAGTCGCAGGCACGGGCCGGCGGATTATACCTGAACCTTGGAAATTACCAACATTCGCTGATGTTTGCGCTCCCATTACACTGATAAACAATAATTAACAATAATTAACGGCACATTTGCCCCCACTTTATTAATTTCGCCAATCATTAATTCCTTGATTTATGCTGGAACTTTTAATCATCCTCCCCCTGTCATTTACCATTCCAACCATTTTTGCCTCTGTGCTATTTGGTCGGGCTGGTGAAAAACCATGGATGGCTTTTGTGCCATTTCTGAACCTGTACATTATGCTCAAAATTATTCGCAAACCACTCTGGTGGTATGCGTTCCTGCTGGTTCCCTTTATCAATGTGTTTGTGTATATGTTGATGTTGGTTGAGCTGGTGAAATGTTTCGGGAAAACAAAACTATGGCAACAACTTCTTGCGGTGATTCTACCCATTGTTTACCTGCCCTATATCAGCCGTGACAGGGAGATGGCCTATCTTGACCCCAATACCACCAAGCATGAGCCCAAAGGGCCTGTGCGTGAATGGCTGGACGCGATTGTTTTTGCTGTGGTTGCAGCCACCATCATTCGTACTTTTTTGGTTGAAGCATATACCATCCCTACTTCCTCTATGGAAAAATCGCTGCTTGTCGGCGACTTTTTGTTCGTAAGCAAAATCAGCTACGGTCCAAAAATCCCCAACACGCCCATTGCATTCCCCTTTGTGCACCACACATTGCCTTGGAGTACCACAGCAAAATCTTATGTGGAATGGATTAAACTGCCTTACTACCGATTTGCAGGATTGGGTGAAGTGGAGCGTTATGATGCTGTTGTGTTTAATTATCCGGCAGGCGACACAGTGAGCGTTCGTTTCCAAAGCAATGTAAGTTACTACAGCCTGTTGCGTGAATATGGTAGGGAAAGGGTTTGGAATGATGAACGAAATTTTGGAAAAATCGTTTCGCGCCCCGTTGACAAACGCGAAAACTACATCAAGCGTTGCGTGGGCCTTCCAGGTGATACCATCCTAATAAAAGAAGCAAAGCTGTTTGTGAATGGCCAACCTGATGGCAGCACAGGCACATTGCAGTTTAAGTACCTGATCCGTACCGATGGCACGGCCATCAACCAGCGTATCCTGGACAGATTTAATATTACCGAAATGCAGCGCACCAATATCCCGGGCGAATTTGTGTTCTGGATCAGCCCCGAAGTCAGCAAGGAAATTCAATCCTTATCCAATGTGCGCGATGTAATTAAGCTGGTGGAGAAACCGGATATGCACAACCCGGACATATTCCCCAACAATCCTGCTTATAAGTGGAATATTGACAATTTCGGCCCCCTCGTAATCCCAGCTGCCGGAGAAACGGTGGAACTCAACCTGCAAACACTGCCCCTTTACGAGCGCATCATAACTGCCTACGAAGGACATCAATTAGAAGTATCGGGCAATGAAATCCGCATCAATGGCGAAGTAGCGGACTCCTACACCTTTGCCATGGACTATTATTGGCTTATGGGCGATAACCGCCACAATTCGGCTGACTCGCGTGTTTGGGGCTTTGTGCCGCACGACCATGTGGTGGGCAAAGCTGTATTTGTGTGGCTTTCGCTCGACCCCAATAAATCATTGTTTGGTGGCAAAATCCGTTTTGACAAATCCATGCGGCTGGTCAGATAGCGACCGGCAACACCCATTTGAAAATTCACTAACCATTGGTTAATCTATATTTATTATTTTATTAAATCACAATTATTACTTTATGAAGAAAGCACTTATAGAAACTGAAAAGGGAACCATGACGCTGGCCTTTTATGAAGAGGATGCCCCCAACACGGTTGCCAATTTTATCAAATTGGCCGAATCGGGTTTTTACGATGGCCTGACTTTTCACCGGGTGATACCTGATTTTGTAATTCAGGGTGGTTGCCCGCAAGGCACTGGTGCCGGCGGCCCTGGCTATAGCATCGATTGCGAGCTCGACGGCGAAAACCAATACCACGACCGGGGGGTCATCTCCATGGCCCATGCCGGAAGAAATACAGGTGGCTCGCAATTTTTTATCTGCCACAGCCGCCGCAATACAGCCCATTTGGACCGCAACCATACCGTTTTTGGCAAGGTGGTCGAAAATGTGGATGTGGTGGATGCCATCCGCCAGGGCGACAAAATTATTTCTATAAAAATAGTTGAGTAAA
>CAYTUA010000343.1:0-5546 GCA_964440855.1 uncultured Lentimicrobiaceae bacterium | reverse complement strand
CGCCGCCCGGACCGGTTGCAAAAATATTGCCGCTCTTGTGGGTTTTTAGTCCGTCGGGTAATCCTTTGGAATTGGCTGCAATCGCTGTAAAATCGAATAATATCTTTCCATTATCAAGTGATCCGTCTGCGGCGATATTGTAACTGTATAAAACCGGTTTTTTTGGGTCAGATTGATTGATATACAGGGTTTGCTCATCCAGGGATAATGCAATGCCATTGGGCCAGCTCAGGCTGTCAATAAGCAAAGAAATTACTTTATCCGGACTTGCTTTAAAAACGCCGTTGATTCCTATTTCTCCTGTTTTATTTTCTGCTTGGCCATAAGGCGGATCTGTAAAATAGATGTTACCGGCCCGATCCATTAGTTTTTTGTTGGCAACAAGTGCATCCCCGACATCCCAAATCTGCCGGAAACGGATTTTAAGGCCGCTCAAGTTAAATCACTTGCTCATTGAGGCTCATCTCTATGCTATGAAATTGTCCTTTACAGGTTAAAAAATGTTAAGCTTTCAGGGCAATCTTTTTATTTTATCAGTGTCTTTCTTTTTTTTGCAAAAAATTTATCGTTCTATGGATATTGTAGTTGAAAACCTAACCAAAATCTATGGTGTGCAAAAGGCGGTTGACGACATTTCATTCCGCGTTGAAACAGGTGAAGTGCTTGGTTTTCTTGGGCCTAATGGAGCCGGAAAATCAACAACCATGAAATCCATAACCACCTATCTTGCACCTGATGCCGGCACCATCCGCCTGGGCAATTACAACATCAGCGACCATCCGGAAGAGATACGCCGCCTGATTGGCTATTTGCCCGAAAACAACCCTTTGTACCACGATATGCCCGTGATTGATTATCTGGCTTTTGTGGCTCGTTTGCATGGCATTGCAAAAGACAAAATCAAGGGACGTATCCGCGAAATGGTGCAGGTATGTGGCCTTGAGGGCGAGAAACACAAAAAGATTTCGGAATTATCAAAAGGTTACCGGCAACGTGTTGGGCTTGCGCAGGCTTTGATACACGATCCTGAAGTGCTCATCCTCGATGAACCTACTTCGGGTCTCGACCCCAACCAAATTGTTGAAATCAGGGAGCTGATACGCCGCATCGGCAGGATGAAAACAGTCATTCTCAGTTCGCATATCCTGGCTGAGGTGGAAGCCACTTGCGACCGCATCATGATTATCAACAAAGGTAAAATTGTGGCCGACGGCTCGGCCGACACCCTGCGCAAGCATGCTGGCGGCAAAGAAATCCTCCATGTTACTGTTGAAGACGCCGGCCTGAACGATGTGCATCAGGCCTTGATGCAGTTGCCTGGCGTGGCATCTGTGGATTTTGTGAACAAGGAAAACGGAACTTTTGAAATCCAGAGCAAGGAAGGCATGACATCACGGCGTGATGTGTTTCAGGCATGCGTAGCCAATAACTGGGTGCTTACCAGGCTCAGCCCTATAGAAACCCGGCTGGAAGATGTGTTCCGTGAATTAACAATGAACCAATAAGTTAAACCAATAATACTGAACACTTATGAAAAAGATATGGACCATTGCCATGCGTGAATGGCAATCCTTCTTCGATTCGCTTACAGCCTACATTATGCTGGTTGTTTTTTTGGGATTCAGCGGCTTTTTTACCTGGGTTTTTGGCTCTGACATTTTCTTTGTGAAACAGGCCAGCCTTTCGGTGTTTTTTGGCGTCTCCTACTGGACACTGTTTTTCTTTATTCCGGCACTCACCATGCGTCAGTTCGCCGAAGAAAACAAAACCGGCACCATTGAATTGTTGCTTACAAAGCCTGTAAGCGATTGGCAAGTCATCAGTGGTAAATTTCTGGCCACCATGATGCTCATCGGTTTTGCCCTTGCGCTTTCGCTGCCTTACTATATTACCGTAGCGCAGTTGGGCAATATCGACCACGGCGCGACAATATCGGGATACCTTGGGCTCATGCTCATCAGCGGGGCATACGTGGGTATCGGGCTTTTTGCCAGCAGCCTCACCAACAACCAGATTGTAGGGTTTTTGCTGGCTTTGGCCATCGGCATCCTCTTCCATTTTATTTTTTCGCTGCTCGCCATGTCAACCTCAGGCCTGTTGGCTGATGTATTTTACCAACTCAGCATCAGCAACAGGTTTGATGCCTTGTCGCGCGGGGTGATCGACAGCAGCGACCTGATCTTTTTTGCCTCGCTGATTGCCCTTTCACTCTTTTCAACGGAAGCAGTACTTCAAAAGAACAGAAACTAAGCATCCACCTTCAAAAAGCATTGAATCATGAAGAAAGGAAAATTACTTATACAAATACTGATGATGGTGGCCGCCCTGTTTTTGCTGAACCTGTTGGCAGAACGCTTTTCGATGCGGCTTGACCTTACCGAAGAGGGTATTTATACCTTGAGCAAGGCCTCGAAAGATATCATCCGCTCGCTGGATGAGCCTGTTACTGTGACAGCCTATTTTACCAAAGGAAGTCAACCCGAAGTGGATAAGGTGCGACAGGACTTTTTAGACCTTTTAACCGAATATGCCAATCTTTCTGATGGGATGATCAATTTTGCCTTTGTCAATCCCAACAAAGAGCAGGAACTGGAAAATGAGGCCATGCAAAACGGCATACAGCCCCTGATGCTGAATGTGCGCGAAAAGGACCAGGTGAAGCAACAGCGCGTTTTTCTGGGTGCCCAGCTAAAAATGGGCGACAGGGAAGAAGTTATCCCTGTAATTCAGCCCGGAGCGGCCATGGAATACACCTTGTCGTCAACCATTAAGAAACTGTCAGTCGTAAACAAACCAAAAATCGGTTTTGTGCAGGGGCAGGGCGGGCCTTCGCTCAATGCACTCGTTCAGGCCAATCAGCAGCTGGGGGTGCTGTATCAGACCGAAGCAATCGACCTGTCCGATGAAAGCATTTCGCTGGCAGATTACAAAACACTCGCCATTGTTGCTCCTGCTGATAGTTTTCCATCCCTGGCCTTCAACAGGTTAGATGCCTATCTGAAACAAGGAGGAAGTGTTTATGTGGCTTATGATCAGGCTGAAGCAGATTTTCAAACCATGATGGGAAACATCCATCAGGGAAACCTGCCTGCATGGCTCGCTTCGAAAGGGCTTACGGTAGATAAAAACTTTGTGGTGGATGCCAATGCCGGTACTATTGGTGTACAGCAGCAAAGTGGTTTTATGACATTTTCGCGTCAGATTCCTTTCCATTATTGGCCATCCATCACAAAATTTGAAGAGCACCCCGCCACCAGAGGCCTCAATCAAGTAATCCTGCAGTTTGCCAGTTCTATTCGCTTTACCGGGGACACCAGCATGCTTTTTACCCCACTTGTGAAAACATCAGAACAATCGGGCACCCTTGCCGCTCCTGCTTTTATTAATCTGGGCAAGGATTGGACCAAAAATGATTTTCCCCTCAAGGGGCAAACGGTGGGTGCTTTGCTTGAAGGACATTTTGGCGGATCAAACACAGCAAGAATTTTCCTGATTACAGATGGTGAGTTTGCCGTAAATGGAGAAGGGCGTGAAATGCAACAGCGACAGCCCGATAATGTGAGCCTGATGGTCAATGTGATTGATTATTTGTCGGATGATACGGGTCTGATTGAGTTGCGCACCAAGGAAATTACCTCCCGCCCGCTTGAGGCACTTGAAGATGGAGAACGTAATTTTCTGAAATGGCTGAACTTTTTGCTCCCCATCAGTCTCGTTATTGTTTTTGGTATCGCCCGTTTGCAGTGGCGCAGGAATATCCGTAAAATAAGAATGGAGGTAGGCCATGTTTAAAAAACTCAACATTAAGATATTAATTGTAGCCATCGTGGTGATGGCCGGGCTTTTGCTAATCGTTGAATATACGGGCAAAAAGGATCGTTCGTTCAGGTCAGTTTTGATAGCGGCAGACACTGCACTGATCAGCAAAATAGCAATCAGTTTCCCCGAATCCACCGGCATACAGCTGCTTAGGGAGCACAATAACTGGAAGGTTTCCGCCAGTGACGGTGAAACATCCTACACAGCCGATCCGCAGGTGGTGCAAAGCATTCTTGCGCAGTTGGTGATGATGAAACCCGATCGCATTGCAGCCAACAGCATGGACAAATGGAAAAGTCTGCAAGTGGATGATTCAGCAGCCGTGCGGGTAGATGTGTACCAAGCCAAAAAACAACTCTTGGCAAGTTTGTTTTTAGGCAATATTTCGGTGGGCCAACAGCCTGCCAACCAGCAAATGATGCACCAACAGCAGCCTGATATCAAGACTTTTGTGAGGGTTGGGGGCGACGAAAGGGTTTATACGGTGGATGGTTTCCTGAAAATGTCGTACCAACCGCAGTTGTCGGCCTACCGCAACAAAATGCTGTTGCAGTTGAATGCACAGGATATCAGCAGGCTGGAGTTTGCAGGAAACAACCGTTTTGACTTGTCGAAAACAGAAAGTGGTTGGCTGTTGAACGGGCAGCAAGCCGTTGATTCAATCCGGATGGCCGGTTACCTGAGGGAGTTATCGCGAAAGTACAGCTCCCATTTCGTGAACCCCGGCCAGGTTGAGGGTACCACCCCCTTTACTGAGCTGAGCATCACGGGCAATAATTTTGAAGCGGTACGGCTTCAGGCAGTGCCTGTGGCCGATACCAGCGTGGTGATGGCCCTTCAGTCGTCGCAAAACCCCGAAGCCTGGTTCAGCGGCAAGCAGCAGGATTTGTATCGTAAGTTGTTTCCGGGGCCTGAATCGTTTGTGGCAGGCGAAAGAAACCAATAAGTATTTTGCCATCGTTTTGGTTAGGATAAGCTTATACCAAAAGATAGATTTCGGAAAAATAGTAATCACTTTGAGTTTGTTAAAAACATATTTAACAACGCCACACAAAGCATTTACTGATAACTTTGGATATGTTTTGACAGCTTGGGCAAATACTTGGTTGAGAATTTATTTCAACCTTACCCTTAACAACAAGTCCGTTGAAGTCATGTATAAATACTTCTGATCGGTATCAAAAGCACAGTTGGCGGTTGCTTTTACGGTTTTAATGGCAGCAAGGTGTTTGCCTTCAGGACTGATTATATGCACGCCGCCCGGACCGGTTGCAAAAATATTGCCGCTCTTGTGGGTTTTTAGTCCGTCGGGTAATCCTTTGGAGTTGGTTGCTATCGCTGTGAAATCGAATAATATCTTTCCATTATCAAGTGATCCGTCTGCGGCGATATTGTAACTGTATAAAACCGGTTTTTTTGGATCAGATTGATTGATATACAGGGTTTGCTCATCCAGGGATAATGCAATGCCATTGGGCCAGCTTAGGCTGTCAATAAGCAAAGAAACTGCTTTATCCGAACTCACTTTAAAAACGCCGTTGATTCCTATTTCTCCTGTTTTATTTTCTGCTTGGCCATAAGGAGGATCTGTAAAATAGATGTTGCCGGCCTGGTCCATCGCCAGGTCATTGGGGCTGTTCAATTTCTTTCCTTCATAAGCATCAGCAATGGTAATAAACTGCAATTGTGGATTTTCTATATCAGTTTGCATGCGTGCAATACGCCTG
>CAYTUA010000342.1:0-8404 GCA_964440855.1 uncultured Lentimicrobiaceae bacterium | reverse complement strand
TGGGGGTGATCACGTAATGTGTATCTGTTTTCGAGGCAATCTGATCGAGCAGGAGGTTGGCATGGTGCACTTTTTTTCCGGTGGCAAATGGCCAGTAGGAACCTACGCCTTCGCTTTCCATACCCGCATTGCCACTGCTAACAATACTTGGATTGGCGTGTCCGCGTGGCGAAACCAAGCGCCACAACCAAGCCAATGCGGGCGGCAGAAAATGGAACAATCCCAATATGCCATAGGTTGGGTTATCAGCTGTGCAAGGTGGGGTGCGCACACCAAAACTCCTGACATCAATATGCACCGGTACTTCCAATACGCCTTCAAACAGTTCCCTCGGCACCACCACCCGTGGGTTTGGACAAGGTTTGCCGGGTGCATCTTCGGTGTGGTTCCAGGGTAAAGCCGTACCACCCGGATTGGTTTTTATGTTGAGAAACAATAATGGTTTCTTGGCGTTGATGGTTATGCTTTCGAGCACAGGGTCAATACCATAACCTGTAATATTGTCGGTTCGGATAAACCAGGCGTTTTCCCCATCGATCAGGCGCAATCGTTTGCTTTGGGTTTGCAAATCAGGATGCACCGTGGCCATGTCGTCAGCTACCGGCCTGATTTGACAGAAACGCGGAATGGTAATGGTCCGCTTTTCGCCAGTAGCACTGTTCACACCAATCAAGACCTCGCCACTGGGTTCGCGCACAATATGTTGCAGCATTTCACTCTTACCTCCCCCACTGGCGCCTTCATGCATAAAGCGGGTGATGTTGTCGTATGGACTAATAGATTCAACAGCAGAACAATGCGTGGTTGACCAGCCTTCTTTTTCACCTATGGACAGCAATACGCCATAAATCCCCTTTTTGGCACTTGGTCCCGGATAAAGGTTATAGGAAAATATCTCATACGCTTGTTCAATGCGGTTGTGAACCACAATCTGCTTCCCATCAAAATGGGTATGCCTGAAAGGTGGGGCCACATAAACAACGGTAAAAATATCAATACCCTCAGGCACATCCTTTACCGGTACAATTTTTTGCAACATGGCCAGTCCCATTGAGAAAAAACCGGCATTGGCAGGTGCTATGGCCATGCCATAAGGGCTATCGTCCAGCATACCAATCTTAAAATAGAACACACCAAGTTCCTGGTTTTTAAGCCACTCAAAAGTTTCGGTACGCAAGCCATCGAATGGTTTACCATAACGGCTACTAAAATGCTCTTTGTCAGTGGGCTCTTCATCGGCAATCAGCATGGTATCCGGATCGCGCCTGCGCATATAGGGTTCCACATAATTGGCCGAAATGCCGTTTGTTACTTTGTGCACAATGGCTTCGGTAACCATCCCCTTGCCGGGAACGTCATATTTTACTTCAAATTCCAGTGCACCTTTGTCCCCACCAAGGCTGGCCTCTGCCAAATCTTCGTAGCTTTCGAAAAGTTGAACATTTTTGTTGCAAGCTTCCAACACTTCGCGTGCTGCTTGCGGTATGTTGAAATGCAATTTGATTTCTTTTGTCATAAATTTTAGTGTTACGTGATTGATACAAATATAGTGAGAATACCAGCCATTAAAGCTTAAATGATGTTAATCATCGTACAAATTCCTGTTACAACGATTGCAGTCGATCAGGAAAAATCTGCTGTTGGCTGCAAGGCAAAACATATCCCGGTCACTGTTGTCCGTTAAAAATCTATTTCGTCCCTACGGGACTTAAAAATAATCTGTATCACCCTTACTACCAATATTTTGTCCTTAACGGGACAACCCACGATAGGGACTAAAAATTGGTAGGCTAAAATAACCCCTACATTATCAAAAAGTCCCGCAGCTGCGATACGAGATGTATCAAGCATTATAGAGGAATTATTATGATTGTGCCGGACAACAGTGAATCCCAATATTAATAAAATCTTAATTGTAGATGTCGCATAAATAAATCACTATTTTTGAAGGCCGGCTTGTTGCCGGAATCAGCTTAACGAACTACAAACCAATAATTCTTTTTCAACATGGCACATCATGCACAAAATCATGCTTCTTCTGGCGCTGTTTATGGCTTTGGATTAATAGGCGCTGCAGTTTGGTTCATCTCACAAGCCACCACCTTTTGGGCCGGCGTTTTGGGTTTCCTGAAAGCCCTGGTATGGCCAGCCTTTTTGGTTTATGAAGCCTTTAAACACCTGGCAGGCCTGGAATAAATTATCTGGTTCTACTGCAAATTTAATGGAAACTACAAGCTGGAAGCGTAATCTTTACGCAAGAAACAAAGCGTAAATAAGTTGGTCTCGTTGCCAGCAGCGAGAGCAAAGGGCAGTTGGCAAAGCTTTGCGCCAAAAAAAATAAGACCAAATTGATTTCTGGGGATTGATTATCGTCTTCTTGGATACAACACACATTATCAACAGGTAAGAACCATATCAAAGCTATTCATTGTTTCGATGGTTCTGCTCTATATGGAATCACCAAACATAAAAGTATGAATACTGCCCTTTGCCAAATGTCAACTATATAGAAATATGAACAGAAAAGTAATATTTCCACTAAAATAGCAGCAGTACCAATTATCTTATGTAATGCTTCCCATCGTATTGCTATGCTGCAGGTAATACTGCTGTTCAACGATTTTTTTCAGCTGCATTACTGCTTCATAAATCTCTGTAAAGGTATTGTACAAGGGTGCAATGCCTAAACGGATATTATCCGGTTTCCTGAAATCGGGGATGATTGTTTTATCGCCTCCTATTGGTGAAATAAGCGATTGACAAATCCGGAAAGCCTCCGGGTGTTTCAGCGAAATATGCGAACCTCTTTCTGTGGCATTTGCAGGCGAGCCTATGCTAAAGCCCAAAGGCAGCAAGAATTCTTTTGCCAGCTGCAAAAAGTAATCGGTCTGTTGTATACTTTTGGCCCTGATTCGCTCCATGCCGGCTTCGAGCAAAATATCCAAAGCAGGCTCCAATGCCGAAAGAGACAACAAGGGCGGCGAACCGGCCATAAAGCGCCGAATGCCAGGAGCAGCTTCATATTGCAACGAAAAATCAAATGGGTTGTTTTGCCCGAACCACCCCCAAACAGGCGATTGCAGTTTATCCTGTAAATCTTTTCTCACATACAGAAAAGCGGTCGATCCCGGCCCGCCGTTCAGGTATTTGTAGGTGCAACCAACGGCCAAATCTGCCTGACTATCATTTAGGTGGATGGGGACTGCTCCTACAGCATGGCTCAAATCCCAAAGAACCAAAGCACCATTTTCATGCGCCAGTTTGTTCACGGCTTGCATATCATACATAAAAGAACTTTTGAACAACACATGCGAAAGGCTCAACAGGGCGGTGTCTGTGTCCACTATTTTGCTCAGGGCTTGCATGCTTACGCTCATACCATCCTCACTGCCAGCAAGCTTGAGCTGATGTTTGTTGCCAAACATTTCGATCAGGCCCTGAAAAATATACAAGTCAGAAGGAAAGTTCAATTCATCGCTAACGATGCGCGTTTTTCCACTTTGAAACTTCAGGGCAGCATAAGCCAGCTTAAACAAATTAACCGAAGTAGAATCGGTTACGATCACCTCGTCAGGCTGTGCACCAATCAGTTGAGCCAATTTGCCCCCCACATCCGATGGCCGGTCATACCAGGCTGTGCCCCAGGAACGGATAAGCCCTTCGCCCCACTCCTTCCGGCTTACCTCATCAAGATGAGGGATGGTTTTGCTTGGGAGGGCACCTAATGAGTTCCCATCGAGGTATATCAGATTTTCATCATTCAGTTCGAAACGGCTACGAAAATGATTTAATTCATCCTTTTGGTCCTGCAGACAGGCATGTGCCAAGGTAAATAGATCAGACATAATTAATTGTTTCAAGTGCTATTAAGAAATTATTACTGCATGCAAAAAATATAAAACTGAGAACTGTTGTAGTAAAAATGATGGTTGCAACCATCAATTCACCTTTTAGCAATAAACAGGAGCAAAGTTAAACAATGAGATAGTTCCATTGAACCTAAAAACAAAGATGGCTGGCTACCCCCGTTCCCAGAGGCAACCAGCCACGCCTAAAAGTCATTTATTCGTCAGGCTATAAAGGCCTATTCCTCTGCTTGGAGGTACTCCATCATTTTGGCCTGCAATTCTTGATCACTTTGAATTACAGCACCCAATTCCTGGTACTCATTAAGGGTCATGCCCTTTTCCTGAATCTTAGTCTGCATAGTTGTTTGCGCCTCAGTTTGAATTTGTTGGATTTTTTGTGAAGCAGCCGTAAACATGGCAACCTCCTCGCTTTCTGCTTCTAATTCCTGATCTGGATCAGCCTGAGCCTGTTGCAGTTCAATAAACCTTGGCACTTCCATACCACTTTCTTCAACAGCCGTGATCATATGCTGTTGCGCTTCCTGATCTACAAGCTGAATTTGCTTGTATGCAGCAGCCCATTGTTCTAATTTTTCATCCGTAACATCCTCTTTTTGCACCGTCTGAGCAAATAGCCCAGAACTGCCGATTAAGACCGTTAGCAGCAATAATGTGATTTTCTTTGTAAAAAGCATAACAATTTTTGTGTTAAATTTATGAATAATTAATTGAATTTCCGTTTGATTACAAGATCAAAACGGTAGTAAGTTGGCTTGTTTCAGCCAATGAAGCTTTTGGATTCTTTCAAGGTATCCCATTCAGATTTACGAATCCTAATCTGAAAAGCTATGATAAAAATTACAAAAATAAAGAACGCCTTATTTTTAACACTCCATATCGGGCATTATTGCCCCAAACGCAACAGAAAGCCTTAAAAAATGTTAAAATCAGGTATCCGGGCAACATCATTTCTGTCGAAATCAGCATAGACTTACAATAAACAAACTGATGTTTGGACTTTAAACAAGATATTGATAATGAGGAATAAAACACAGTGTGAAATTTCTTAAACTACATAATTCCATCGACTAATATCTTTCCATTTTTGCTTGTAGGTTTAACATGACCCCAATGTCAATAATTATTTATCAGTTTGTTAACATAGATATGGTTTGTTCGAAGCTTGTGTGAAACATCAGTTAAGAAACCAAATGCAAAATGCTCAGCACATTTTCCAAAGAGGGTTCAAAACCCGGTTCATATCCAAAAAGTCACTCCTTCAACCCCCTAATTTCATAAGTATACGTTTGCCTCATGCATTATTTGGCTATTATTGCCACTCAAAAAAGAACAATTCATTTATCTGACCCAGCAACAGCAATGAAAAAACCAAGTATACTAAAAATCATCCGTGCCCCCTTCTTCAGTTCCATTATCGTTCCCCTGATAGCAGGCACGCTGCTGAGCGTTCATATAAACGGGACATTTCATGCCCTGCAGTTTGCACTTGTTATGCTCATTGGCATTGGCCTGCACTTGTCCACCACCCTGTACAACGACATTTATGATACCATTCAAGGAACCGATAAACTTAACAAACACCGCAACGAAACAAGCGGAGGTTCAGGCGTATTGGTTGAGCATCCGGACTTGATGAAGCCCCTGTTTTGGACTGCCCGCATCAGTCTGCTGGTAGTGATGCTTGCAACCGGATTACTTACCATATTAATAGACAAACAGTTATGGGTGTTGCTCTGGGGTTTGGTAGGTGTCTCGGCCTTCTTCAGCAAATTCTATACAGCACCGCCGGTAAAACTGGCCTACAGGGGATTGGGCGAAATATCCGTTTGGCTGGCCTATGGCCCTATGGCCATCCTCATTGCATCTGTAAGTCAGAATATTGGGTTACATCCCCTGGTAATTATGTTGATGCCAATTACCGGATTGAGCACCCTTTCCATTTTACTAGCAGCCCAATTGATCGACCTGGAGGCAGACAGCCCAACAGGAAAACATGGTGTAGCCCATCGTTTGGGTACCAAGGCAACGGCTTGGCTGTATCAATTGGTGCAGTTTACCGTTGTTGGACTGGTATTGTTATATTATTTCCGCTTTCCGGGAACGACCTGGCCCTTTTTGCTTTGTCTGATCCCTTACTTTTTCATCCTGCCAAAGGCCGGCAGCATCCTTTTGAGACATCATAAAGATGCTGAAAAAATAAAACAAGGTGCCAAGCTGACTGTGATGTTGCATATTGCATTTTCCATGATGCTGATTACCGCTTTGGTTATCTATTCAATTCCATAACAGCAAGTTAAAACACCAATCAAAAACGCATATTGCAGGCAAAAGGCGCTAAAACAAATCAAAAAGCTGCAGAAAAGTAAGCAGGAAAATGGCTGCCGAAAGCGAGCCCAATAAATTTACCAGATCGTTGGGGGTGATTTGTTCAGCTGCAAGAGGTGGTTTGAAGTACGTCATTTCAAGCAATTTCACTTCCCAAAAGGCACCCAAAACAGAATCGACAAATGTAGCCAAAAAGGCTGCCAGGCTGATGATGATGACCATTGGCCAGTTGATTGTTTCAAAAAACAGATAACTGGAAAAAATGGCAATTGAAGCAGCACCTGAAAGGGCCGCCAATGTACCAGCCAACGAAATGGCACCCGTAGTACCTGCCTTGTGCAAGCGGCCGTCTTTGAGCGAAAAACTCCTTTTGTTGAAAACAGGCCCTATTTCACTCGCCCATGTGTCGGCTGTAACAGCCGCAACAAAGGCAATAAACAGCAGCACAAACAGCTCGCTTTTGGTAATCAGATACAAAACAGCACTGCCCACTGCCCATAGGATATTGGCCGTTACTTGCCAGGCATTCCGCTGTGAATCAGTTGTTTTATTTTTATTCAGGGATCGGTTTAGCCTGGTGAAAATTAAGGAAGTGATAAAGAAAGCGAGCACAGGCAACATCCATTCCACGCCCATAACTGCCAGAAAAAACACGCCCAACAGATAGGCGGCGAGGCTGCCAAGGCGGCTCAGCATCTTCCAATGATACAGCAAAAAGGCACCAGCGCCCATAAAAAGCAGCAAAAGGATCAAAAAAGGCATGTTCAGGCTGTTGGTCTCATTAATCAGAAAAAACAAACTCAGTCCAAAGGTAATGCTGAAATTGTCAGAACCGCGCACCGAAATCACCTCAAAATTAATGGCCAGCAACAAAGTCAGCAAAATAAAGGCCCAATCGCCAAGCAGCGGGTGTGGCAGGAATACAAAAAGGATAATCAAAGCTGAAATACTAAAAGCCAATACGCCATAAAGGCTTTTGCGTTCACGAAAGACCATGAATTTTCTGTTGCCTTGCTTCCATTGACCGGCAAAATTGGCGACAGTATCCGAAATGGTTAAGACCATGAGCGAGGCCTGAAAAAAGTAAATGGGTTGACTATAGAGCAACAAATAAGACGACAAAACGCCGGCCGGATAAAACAAGGTGCCCAAACTATTAGAATAGGACTTATGCAAAAAACTGAATTGCCTGTAGTTGAATGTTAGCAAGGCAAAAGCTGTTCCGGCCAGGATGAGGTACAGCAACAGATGGCGCTCCACAAAATAAGTAAGCAGCAGGATGGCTATGCCCATAAGCATATGAATCAATTTGCGAACGAATTTCGGTTGGCTGTTGTGCATAAGTGGAGACAAAACTAAGACAAAACAATAGATGATTGGATTTGTTTTAGCTACACACTTCTACATAGTTGATGGCATAAAGTATTTATTCACGATTTGAATCAGAACCACCCCTACCCCAAGCGCGATTTTATCTCCTCTATATGCTCTTTTCCGGCTTCGTAACCAATGGAGAAAATCTTGTCGGCCTTGTCAAATTCAAAGGTGCCGTAGCTGCGCAGCTCTTCGGGGTCAATAAGCAGATCACACGTTTTCATTTGCTCCTGCGCATTGATGTGCACCACAATACGAAGGCAACGCTCACCCACCGCCATCATCGACTTGAAATCCTTATCCAGCTCATCGGTATGATTGGAATTCAGTCCGATCACCATCCGGCCCTCCTTTTTCAGGCACTCCACAGGCATATTGTTGGTCAGGCCGCCATCCACATAATAGTACTCACCAATTTTGGCAGGCACAAACAAAATGGGAATGGATGAAGAGGCCACCACAGCATCATAGAGGTTTCCTTCGGTAAGCAGCTCGTTGCAGGCTTTGTTGAGGTTGGTAACTGAAACCGTCAAAGGGATATCGAGTTTGTCGAAGGTATCCGCTTTTACATGCTTTTCCAGTTGCTTGCGCAATTGATCCAGGCTGCCAAACCCGCCCTTGAGGCCAATCCAAGTGTGCAAATTCCTGAATTCGGGCAATTTAATGGCTTTGAGCATCTCATCGGGTTTGACCCCTGACGCGTACATGGCCCCCACGATGGACCCCATGCTTGTTCCTGCTATGGCTTCCGGTTTCAGCCCGTTTTCGTCCAATGCCTTCAAAAAGCCGGCATGCATGATACCCCGTGCACCACCACCGCTGAGCGAAAGGGCAAA
>CAYTUA010000341.1:0-4936 GCA_964440855.1 uncultured Lentimicrobiaceae bacterium | reverse complement strand
TTGTTTCGGCAGTATTGGCCATCGAAGCCTGGCGGCCACGCTACGCACCACGCGGAAAGTTATTCTCCTTGCTGATGTTAGCCATCGCAGTTTGGTCGGCAGCCTACAGTATGGAACTGGCCAGCACAACCATGGACGAAATGCGTTTGTGGCTCAAAATTGAATACATCGCCATACCTTTTGTTTCACCTTTGATGCTCCTGGTAGTTTTACAATTCGCAGGAATAGGAATCCGCATCAGATGGCATTATCTGGGTTATTTATTTGTGATACCGGCTATTATTACCATCATGAGCATCACCAACGAGCACCATCACCTGTATTATACTGACATTCAACTTCGCAACGATGGCCCCATCCCTTTGCTCGAGCTTTCTATAGGGCCCTTTTATTATTTGCATGTAATTTATGCCTATATACTAAACGCCTATTCCTTGTACATTGTAATCCAGAAGCTTATCTATCAACGCTCTTTGTTCCGGAATCAGTTGCTGATCATGCTCATTGCGGTACTTATACCCCTGATATCATTTACTTTATATTTTTCAGGATTGATGCCAATCGAAAACATTGACCCAACGCCATTTGCGTTTACACTCACCGGCATTGCTATGGCCATCAGCATCATGAAGTTCAGGATGCTGGATCTGATGCCTATTGCCAGGGAGCATGTCTTTCAAAGCATGAATGACGGTCTTGTCGTTGTTGATACCAAAAACCGCATGGTAGATTGCAACCCCGTTTCACTCGAAATATTTGGCTGGCCGAATACACCCTACGGACAAAATATAAGCGAGCTGTGGTCAGGCTACCCGCCCATGCTCAATGCAACACAACTGAACAGCAATGAGGCTATTGAATTAAGCATCAGCCATGCCAAAGATGATAAGCATTACCTGGTTTCACCTTCAACCATAACCAATCACAAACAAAGACCTATTGGCAAACTCCTTGTAATACATGATATTACACAAAGATACAAACTGCAACAAAACCTCCGCAACAGTGAAGAGAAATTGAGGGAACTTAATGCAGAAAAAGACAAGTTGTTTTCGGTATTGGCGCATGATTTACGAGGCCCTATAGGCACTTTCATGGGATTTACAGAATTGTTTATGGATGAATCCGTTGGAATGAGCAAGGAAGAGGTAGCCTCTGCTTCACGCGATATGCATAAATCAGCCGCCTCACTTTACGGCTTACTCGAAAACCTCCTGACATGGTCGCGCATGCAGCGTGATGATGTAAAATTGCAGATACAGCCCATCCAATTGCGAAAAGCTGCCTGCCACACACTTGATTTGCTCCGCGAAAGTGCCAATAAGAAACAACTGACTGTGGAAAACCACATTCCGGAGGATATTCTTGTGGCAGCTGATGAAAATATGCTGCAATTTATTTTCAGGAATTTATTGTCAAACGCCATCAAATTCACGCCACAAGGCGGAAAAATAAAACTGCAAGCCCAAATAACAGGAAGCGATCAACTTACAGTTGAAGTGATTGACAATGGCATTGGCATGGACGAAGAAACCATCAAGACCTTGTACAGCTTGCATGGCAAAACCGGAAGGCCCGGTACCGATGGCGAAGCAAGCTCGGGGCTTGGACTTATTCTGGTAAAGGAATTTGTCGAAAAACAAGGCGGCAGCATTCAGGTTGAAAGTGAAGTTGGTAAAGGGAGCACCTTCAGCTTCAGTTTGCCTGTTTCAGTGTAGTTTTTTCAAACAAAACCTCCTGATTTATAAACCCTTAATCAATTCACTGAACAACACCACCAATGACTTTTCGGCGATGGCGGCATTCCCCAATATATCATCTATATCAACAACTTTCAAATTGTCGGGGTCGCAAATATCGGTAATGACGGAAATGGCCGCCACAGGCAATTGCATATGATTGGCCACAATCACCTCAGGCACGGTGGACATGCCTACCACATCGGCACCGGCCATGCGCAGAAAACGGTATTCAGCCCGTGTTTCGAGGCTTGGCCCGATCCATGCGGCATAAACGCCCTCATGCAACGGAATCTGATGGGTTTCTGCAATACGCTTTAAACGCTGGTTTAATTGCACATCGTAAGGCCGGCTCATATCTGGAAAACGGGGCCCCATTTCTGAGATATTGCGGCCAGTGAGTGGATTGCCGGGCAAAAAATTGATGTGGTCGTCAATCAGCATCAGCGAGGCAGGTGCATAAGCCAGATTGAGCGCGCCACAGGCATTTGATACAAGCAACTGCTTGATGCCAAGCATCTTTAAAACCCTTACCGGGAAGGTGATCTCCGCCAGGCTATAGCCTTCGTAAAAATGGAAACGGCCCTGCATCAGTACAATATTCTTTCCGTGCATTTTGCCAAATACCAGTCTGCCAGGATGAAACTCAACCGTAGCTGCTACAAAATGAGGAATAGCAGCATATTCAATGGTTTTTTCAATGCGCACCATATCCACCATACCTGAAAGCCCGGTACCCAGAATAATACCCGTTTCAGGCATGCTGACACCTTGATTTTGAATGAATTCAACCGCCTCCTGAATTTTATTATACATGCATAAAATTTTGCCACGAATTTAGCACAAAAACCGGCTACACAACAAAAAGCCCATACCTTTGTTATAAATGCTAAAAGAAGCGATGAAATTAGGATATATAGTAGTGGCAGTGTTATTGCCTTTATTGATGGCACAAAACAGCAGTGCCCAAGACAAACAAGCTGCCAAAGCAACTGACAATTTTCAAATCCCTGAAACTATGATTAAAAAAATAGAAAAAACCGAAGCGGAATGGCTCGAAGAGCTTGGTGAAGAAAAATATCGCATCCTGCGGCAATGCAGCACCGAACCGCCTTTTACGGGCAAGTATTACAAGCACAACGAGCAAGGCACCTACCATTGTGCCGGATGTGGTCAGGATTTGTTTGCCTCCGACACCAAATACGAATCGGGATCGGGATGGCCCAGTTTTTTCGCGGCAGTGGATAAAACCAAAATCAAGGAAATTCTGGATAAAAGCTATGGCATGGTGCGAACCGAAATTAAATGCGCAGGCTGCGATGGCCATTTGGGACATGTATTCAACGATGGGCCAAAGCCAAGCGGACTGCGTTATTGCGTAAATTCCGCCGCCCTTGAATTCAGGCCCGGCAAGGACAAATCAGAATAAGAGTTCAGTAATTGTTCCGTGTGAGCAATCCTTCCAAATGAACTTTCTTGGTAACTCTGTATTTATTTCCTATTTTTACACACAGAAAACAGCCACTGCCAGGTGGCTTTTCCAATTTCATGCTGTTTTGGAGGGTTTTCAAGGAGAAAGGATCATGATTTTGGCTAATAGCCGGCAAGAAAAAGTTAAAAGAAAACGACACATTGATGATGAAAAACACAGAAACCCTCGTAATTCATTCGCTAAGTGCAACAGTTGGTGAACATGTCTCGCTAATAAGTGTGAGACATGTGTAATAAGAGGTGTGTTTATAAGCAAGTTGGCGGTCATGCTAAAAAGACGACAGCTACCGTTAAAACATAAGTATTTTGACAAAACCGACCTTAAAATTTGTATTTTTGAGACCTAAATGGCAGACAAAGCATACATAACACCAAATGTTCTGAAATGGGCAAGAGAATCGGCAAGAATGACCGAAGAAACTGCTGCTGCCAAAGTTTCTGTGACAGTTGACAAATTAAAAGATTGGGAAGAAGGGACAAATCAACCGACAATTAGACAAGCACAAACGCTTGCCAAAGCTTATAAAAGACCTTTTGCTTTATTCTTTTTGCCAGAAATTCCTCGTGACTTTCAGCCACTTCAAGACTTTAGAAAGTCAGGCTCAAAAACTCTGACAACCTCTTCAATTTTCATCATCAGAGAAATCCAACAAAAGCAAGCATGGATTAGTGATGAATATTCTGAAAGCCAAGAAGACAAATTAGCTTTTGTAGGTCGCTTTTCAATAAAAGACAACCCTCAAACTGTAGCAAAAGACATTCTTGACACATTAAAAATAAATCCTGCATCCTACAAGACAGACAACCCTATTAAAGAATGGATTGATGCAGCAGAAACAAATGGCATTTTCGTTTCAAGAACAAGTTTTATTCACTCTCGACTTAAACTTGATTCTGAAGAGTTGCAAGGTTTTGCTATAGCAGACCCACACGCTCCTTTTGTGTTCGTTAATTCTGAAGACTGGAACGCACCACAACTTTTCACACTTGTCCATGAGTTAGCTCATATTTGGATAGCAGAAACAGGTATTTCAAATGAAGTTGAACCTGAAATAAAACATAAAGACAAGTTTCATCCGGTAGAATTATTCTGCAATGAAGTTGCAGCAAATGCTTTAATGCCAAAAGAGATTGTTTTAAGTTTAGACTCTGCATCTTTTCAAAATTCTAAAGACGTTTTTAAAGTTGCGAAGCAATTAGGTGTAAGTTCATTTGCTCTTTTGGTTCGAGCATTAAATCTTAATCTCATTTCTGCAACAGCTTATCAAAAACTCAAAAAGCAAGCTGACATTGATTATGCTGTGTATTTGAAAAGAGAAGCAGAGAAAAAAGCTAAACAGAAAGAAAAAGATAAATCAGGTGGGCCAAATTACTTTTTGCTACAACTAAACAGAAATAGCAGACTGTTTACACAAACCGTATTAGACGCTTTTCGTGCTGGCTTTATTGAGCCGACATTAGCTAGTAATCTTCTAAACGTTCAAGTAAACAAATTTTCAAAACTCGAATCACAATTATTTAGGTGAGCACAAAGGCAAACAAATATTGTTTAGATGCCAATGTGTTAATCCAAGCATGGCAAAAATACTACAACCCGATATTTTGTCCTGATTATTGGAAAGTCTTAACCGAACTTGGCAAAACTGGAAAGATTTTTATTCCTGAATTGGTTTATGAAGAAATTATTCGGACAGAACACGACCTCT
>CAYTUA010000340.1:0-3191 GCA_964440855.1 uncultured Lentimicrobiaceae bacterium | reverse complement strand
ATAGCGGAACACCATAAAACCCCGGGATGATAATCAACCGCAAAACATCAATTGTTGCATTGCGGGTTACAATATATTTTCTTAAAGCTTTGCGTTTATACCTATTCAAAACAAATGTTTTATTTGTTAATTATCGCTCTCAGGCTCATATCCAGGCTTTTGATGTTGTGAGTGAGTGCCCCAACCGAAATAAAATCAACCCCGGTTTCTGCATAGGCGCGCAAGCTTTCCATTGTGATACCACCTGAAGCTTCTGTTTCATAACGGCCATCAATCAGCGCAAGCGCTTTGCTGATGGCTTCAGGGGTAAAATTGTCGAGCATTATCCTGTTTACCCCACCTGTAGCTAGCACTTGCTGCAACTCCTCAAAATTCCTTACTTCTATCTCAATCTGCAACTTTTTATTGTTTTGCTGCAAATAGTTTTGTGTTGACTCAATCGCTTGTTGAATACCGCCTGCAAAATCAATGTGGTTGTTTTTGATGAGGATCATATCAAAAAGGCCAAACCTGTGGTTGTATCCGCCGCCAATTCTCACAGCCAGCTTTTCGAACGGGCGCATGTTCGGGGTGGTTTTCCTTGTATCAAGCAACCGTGTTGGCAGGCCTTCAAGGCTTTTAACCATCCTATGGGTTTGACTTGCAATCCCGCTCATACGTTGCATAAAATTGAGTGCGAGGCGCTCACCGCTTAAAATGGCTATGGCCTCACCATGCACTTCAAAAGCAATATCGCCGGGGTAAACATAAGTGCCATCATCAATATAGTGCTTAACGGTTAGTGTGGGATCGATGGTTTTAAAAACAAGCTCGGCAATTGCAGTGCCAGCCAAAACACCTTCTTCTTTTACAAGTAATTGTGCCTTGCCTGTTGTGCCAGCAGGAATGGTAGCAAGTGAGGTGTGGTCGCCATCACCAAGATCTTCTGCAATGGCCTGTGTGATAAGTTTAATAATAGCCGGTAAATCATTGCTCATGTCGGGCGATATTCAAGTGATGGATTAGCAATTTTTCTTTCTGCTTTTTCATGATGACATAAACGCGGTATTGGTCAGTTCCCTGTTGCATAATGCCGATAATGAACTGGCTGCCATCCCTGTTTTCACCTTTGTGGTTGATGGCAAAGCCTTCGGGTTTATTTGCCTTAAAAAAATCACGCAATATCATTTGCGCCTGATCTTTGCTGTAGCTGCCCGATTTGCTTGGCAATTCAATACTGAGTGTATTTGAAAAGTGCTTGGCCAGTTCACGCGCGTCCCCTTTTTTGAAAGCTGCAGTGAGGCTTTTTTCAACGGCATCCAGATTTTGTGCTTTGATGGAAAACGTTGTTATGGTCAAAAGCAGGAAGATTAAGTGCTTGTATTTCATTTTAAAAAATGGTTTGTGCCTGCATAAATATGTCTGTTCCAGCTTGGCAAAGGTAATAAAAGTCATGCTGCTACAGCAATAACCGGGCCTTAGTTTGATGTTTGGCCTGACAGAAACTACAACAAATCGTTTGCCAGATTTGCCAGCTCCGATCTTTCACCTTTTTCGAGCCTTACATGGGCATAAATGCTGTGGTGCTTGATTTTATCAATCAGGTACGAAAGGCCATTCGATTGTGCGTCCAGGTAGGGGGTGTCAATTTGGAAGATATCGCCGGTAAAAATTATTTTGGTGTTTTCGCCAGCACGTGTGATGATGGTCTTAATTTCGTGTGGTGTAAGGTTTTGGGCTTCATCCACAATAAAGAAAACATTTGAAATACTACGTCCGCGTATGTATGCCAGGGGCGTAATCACCAGTTTTTCCTTTTCGATGGCTTCGGTAATACGTTTGTACTCCTTGTCTTCTTCGCCATACTGGTTTTGGATAAACTTCATATTGTCCCACAGGGGTTCCATATAGGGGTTCAGCTTTGACTTGATATCACCTGGAAGGTATCCAATGTCTTTGTTGCTGAGGGGTACGATGGGCCGTGCCAGGTAAACCTGCTTAAAATTGCGTCGCTGTTCCCAAGCACCAGCCAATGCCAGGAGTGTTTTGCCTGTGCCTGCAATTCCTTGCAGGGTAACCAATTTTACTTCGGGGTTCAGGATGGCATGCAGGGCAAACACCTGTTCGGCATTGCGGGGCAGAATACGCGAAACGGGATGCTTTTCAATGCGTTCGATGCGTTGGGTGATGGGGTTGTAAAATCCAAGTGCTGAGTTTTTCGGGCTTTTAAGGATGTAGTAATGGTTGGGCAGGCTGCTGGGGATGCCGGCCTCTTCCAGCGAGCAAAATCCTTCGCTGTAGAGTTTATCAATAGCTTCAGGGGGCACAGTCTCCAGATGTGACATGCCGGTGTATAGCGATTCGAGATCTTTCACTTTTCCGGTTTCAAAATCCTCCGATTGCAGGCTGAGCGACTTGGCTTTTACGCGCAGGTTTATGTCCTTGCTCACCAATATTACCTTGCAATCGGGATAATCCTCGGTAAGTTTCAGGGCTGCGTTCAAAATACGGTGGTCAGGCTTGTCGGCGCCAAAAATCTGACGGGCATCGGTTTTGCTTTTTTCATTCATCAGCACTTTGAACCGGCCTTTGTCAGGCCCATTCAGCCGACGCCAGTTCTTCATGGTGAATTTACCCGATATTTTATCCATAAAGCGGATAAACTCACGCGCTTCGAAATTGATGGTGTCATTTCCTTTCTTAAAGGTATCAAGTTCTTCGAGTACGGTGATGGGAATGGCCACATCATTGTCTTCAAAACTATTGATGGCATTGTGGTTGTACAAGATGACAGAAGTGTCGAGTACGAAAATTTTCTTGGGTTTGGATTTGGCTTCAGGCATAGTCAACTGCACTTAGGGGGTTAAAGGAATTTCAACTGTAAAGGTAACACCTGATACCATACTTATCGCGCAGGGTAAGGGGTTGAGTTATCAACAGCCACCTGTTTACTGGGTTTAAACTGGTTGAATACAAAGTTATTGCATAGCCTATTATTGTGTTTGCAGTTTCTTCCCAATTCATTCAATTCATTTCAATCGGCAAGAAAATCAGCCGGGACCACAATTTTTTTGTAATTTTAGCGGTTCATTTGAAATTATTGATCATCAAATTAAAATACATTAAGCTATGAGCACAACAATTCTGGATCTGGAACCCAAGGCCATATGGAAAAACTTTCACAGCCTGACACAAATACCCCGCCCTTCGAA
>CAYTUA010000339.1:0-9545 GCA_964440855.1 uncultured Lentimicrobiaceae bacterium | reverse complement strand
GATTTTGGTGATTTTTTTGGCATGCATCCAGCCCAAAGAACCTCCGGCAACCGTAAAATCCTGGGCATAAATACAAACAGGATAGCCGCTCAATGTACCTGTCCCCGTGATTACCCCATCACCTGGCAGGTATTTTTTGTCCATATCAAAATCTTTGGCTGCATGTTCCACAAAAAGGTCGTACTCGTGAAATGATTTGGGGTCGAGGAGTGCGATAATACGCTCGCGTGCTGTAAGTTTACCAATTGCTTTCTGCTTTTCGATGGCTTTTTCGCCACCACCCATCAATGCATCGCGCATGCGGCGCTGTAAGTCTGAAGTCTTCTGCTTTAAGCCCATAAACTGTTGATGTTGGTTCTTGTGTCAGGTGAAAAAAAATAAGTCAATCCGGAAGGTCTTGTTAGTCAGTTGTTCACGACTCTCTTGTTTCTGGCTTAACTTATCTGCTTGTTGCAAAAATAAGTCATTTTGTTAATAATGCAACCTTTTTATTCGTTGATTTGGGATTAATTGTCAAATGCCCGAATACCTCTTTTGGGTTAAGCAAGGTTAAATCTGAAAGAAGCTAGCATGAATTCTTTACTATCCATTTAACTACAATGGATTACAGCTGTGTTATGGTTTTGAAAAGATAAAAGAGGCATATAAGGGCGATTTCAGGGTTTCACAATCGATTGCGAAAAGTTGGGAATATGAATCTGCTTGTGCTTTTTCAGCTTCGTAATTCGAATAAATGATTAATCCAACTTGAGCACTGCCAAAAAAGCTGTTTGGGGCACTTCCACATTGCCTACCTGACGCATGCGCTTCTTTCCTTTTTTCTGTTTTTCGAGCAGTTTGCGCTTGCGGGTGATATCGCCGCCGTAGCATTTGGCTGTAACGTCTTTCCGCATGGCTTTTACTGTTTCGCGGGCGATTATTTTTGCCCCAATAGCGGCCTGGATGGCAATATCAAACTGTTGCCGCGGAATGAGTTCGCGTAATTTTTCGCACATACGCCGTCCAAATGAGTAGGCGTTGTCGCGGTGAATCAGGGTTGAAAGGGCATCCACAGGCTCACTGTTAAGCAGAATGTCGAGTTTGATCAAATTGGCTTGCTGATAGCCGACAATATGGTAGTCGAATGAGGCATAGCCCCGCGAGATGGACTTCAGCTTGTCATAAAAGTCAAAAACAATTTCGCTGAGTGGCATTTCAAAGGTTACTTCAACCCTGTCGGAGGTAAGATAAACCTGGTTTTTCATCACACCACGCTTTTCAATGCACAGTGTCATAATATTGCCTAAATATTCTGATTTGGTGATTATCTGGGCAATGATGTAGGGTTCTTCAATGAAATCAAGGTGGTTGGGTTCGGGCATGCCGCTTGGGTTGTGCACCTCGATCATCTCACCTTTTTTGGTATAGGCTTTGAACTGCACGTTTGGCACGGTGGTAATCACGTCCATATCAAACTCACGGTCGAGGCGTTCCTGCACAATTTCCATATGTAGCAATCCCAGAAAACCACATCGGAAGCCAAACCCCAATGCCAGTGACGATTCGGGCTCAAAGCTAAGGGAAGCATCATTCAGCTGCAGTTTTTCAATGGCGGCCCGCAACTCTTCATAGTCATCGGCATCAACAGGATAGATTCCGGCAAATACCATGGGCTTCACATTTTCAAAACCGGCAATCATTTCCTGGGTTGGACGGCTTACATGGGTAATCGTATCGCCAACTTTAACTTCGCGTGAGGTTTTAATTCCTGAAATAATGTAGCCCACATCACCAGCCGACATGGATTGGCGCGGCACCTGTTTGAGCTTGAGCACCCCAATTTCGTCTGCATGGTATTCCTTGCCTGTTGCGATAAATTTTACATGGTCGCCTTTGCTGATGGTACCATTCAGGATGCGGAAGTAGGCCACAATGCCCCTGAAGGAATTGAATACCGAATCAAATATTAATGCTTGTAAGGGTTCGCTTACATTTCCCTGGGGATGAGGTATCCTATTGATAACCGCTTCGAGTATGAGGTCAACACCAAAGCCCGTTTTTGCACTGGCGCTTAAAATATCTTCACGTTTGCAGCCTATCAGTTCGATGATTTGGTCGGCCACTTCTTCCACCATGGCACTGTCCATATCAATCTTGTTAATCACCGGAATGATCTCAAGGTCTTGCCCCAGTGCCAAATAAAGATTTGAAATGGTTTGTGCCTGAATACCTTGTGTAGCATCAACAACAAGCAATGCCCCTTCGCAAGCAGCAATAGAGCGTGAAACTTCATAACTGAAGTCAACGTGTCCGGGGGTGTCAATCAGGTTTAATATATAGTTGTTGCCTTCATGGGTATATTCCATTTGAATGGCATGGCTCTTGATTGTGATACCGCGCTCGCGCTCCAGGTCCATGCTGTCCAATACCTGCTCCTTCTGCTCCCGCACAGTAATGGTATGTGTAAGTTGCAGCAATCGATCGGCCAAAGTGCTTTTGCCGTGGTCGATATGGGCTATTATACAGAAGTTTCGGATGTGTTTCATTGGGCGCAAAAATACAACATTCCGTTGATTTCTTTACGATTCGTGCAAAATTCAGATTAGGTTGATCACCTTAGGTAGTTTAAGATTATTACCGGATATGGATGTCGATACAATGAAATTATTTTTGATTCATAAACCTCAAACAACAAATAACATGAAAACAAAAAAGAAAATGCTTGTGGGTATGCTGGCCATGCTGTCATTCTCCCTTCTATTCCATCTTCAGTTAAGTTCTCAAACACCCGAATTTCAGTGGGCCAAAGGCCTGCGTGGAATTGCCAATGGCATGGGGTCGATCACCCAGGGTGTCGTTTCAGATATGGATGGCGGAGTATATATAACCGGTTCATTTTACGGCACCGTTGATTTTAATTCTTCGCATTTAGGGGGTGCTGTACCAAACAATATCTCGAGCAATCCCCTCACTTTCCCTGATGTTTATTTAGCTAAATATGATGCGGACGGCGACAATCTTTGGGCAAAAGGTTTTGGAGGCACTGAAAGCGACAACGGCCAAACAATTGGCATGGATGCAGACGGAAATATTTATATTTCGGGCACCTATACAGGCACAGCCAATTTTGACGGGTTTAGCTTGCAAGCCCCAGGACCGTTAGGATATTTTTTTGCGAAGTTCGATGGGGAAGGCAATTGCCTGTGGGCTGTTGATTTGGCGCAAACCCAAAGCAGCCTTGTTGTTGAGTCGGCTTATACAGACAATAATGGCAATACCTTTTTGACAGGCTATTTTTACGAAAGTGCCCTTTTTGGCGACATCAACCTGGTGAGTGCCGGCAATGCCGATATTTTTGTGGTGAAAGTTGGTAGCAGCGGTGATGTACTTTGGGCAAAGGGTATGGGCGGATCTTCAAATGACCGGAGCAAAGGCATTTCGAGTGACCAGGCTGGACATATTTATATCTCTGGTTCGCATGCAAACAATGCCACCTTTTGCGATATAACCATAACGGATTTTGCAGGATTTGTTTTGAAAATGGATCAGGAGGGCAACTGCATTGACCTGTTCAATATCGGCGCGGGAGCTTATGATGTTAGTGTATCCCTTGATGGCGACGGACAAATATTCGTAGGGGCAAGTTTTGTAAACCAGGTAGTTGTTGGTGACCAAACACTTGTTAGCGCTGGTGGATCGGATATGTATGTAGCCCGTTTTGAAGCAGATGGCACATTGCAATGGGTCAAGCAGATTGGTGGCCCTGAGTGGGGCGATGCTGCCAAGGCAATTGCTACCGGTACTGATGGCTTGGTGTTTTTTACCGGTCAGTATCAAGGTGCGGTTCAGTTTGGCGACATATTGCTTGAAACACCGAATGCAGATTTTGCCAATATCTTTTTCGCCATTTTGAATGCACAGGGCGAAATTCTTGCCGCTGAAGGAATGTCGAGCCAAACCTCGGATACCCCGCATACCCTCTATGTTAACTCAGGCGGAAGTGTATTTCTGACTGGTAGTTTCAGTGGGACCACCCAATTCAACAGCATACCCTTGCACTCCATTGCTATGGATGGTTTCTTTATGAAGTATGGTGAAGATGTGACTTCAACTGCCGAAACAGGATTTGTTGTCAATGCTGAAATTTCGGTCTTCCCCAACCCGGCCAGTGACCTCATAAACATTTCTTTCAGTTTGGATAGCGGAATGGATCAATCATTAGTAGTGAGCATAACCGATCTAAGCGGAAGGACCGTTTTAAAGGAACAATTTCATAACTTAGGCAATCCGCTGCATATTGGTCATTTAAAGCCGGGTATGTATATTGTGCACATCGTTGGCAGCGATAAGCAGGGTGCAGCCAAGCTGTTGAAAAAGTAAAACTTTAACCTGCATTCGTTTTAGAGCTTAATATGTTTGGAATTGATTAAAAATGTGCCATATAGACGGTAAAAGACGGTCAAAACCTTAAAAAGTTGCAGGCACAGTAATTTTTCTTATTTTTTCTTCCTGCAAAAGCAATGCACCATATGGTCGTCCACCATGCCAACAGCCTGCATATGGGCATAAACGGTGGTTGGCCCCAAAAATTTGAAACCCCTCTTTTTGAGGTCTTTGGCCATATTCTCCGCTTCCGGTATGTGTGATGGAAAATCCCTGATTTTATTAAAAATGTGCCTGATTTGCTTGCCCTTTACAAACTGCCAGGAATAGTCAGCAAAGGAGCCGAACTCCTGCTGCACCTCCAAAAAGCGTTTGGCATTGTTGATGGCTGCTTCAATTTTGGCCCTGTTGCGGATAATGCCTTTTTCTTGCATCAGGCGATCCACATCCTGTTCAGTAAAGCTGGCCACTTTTGATGGGTCGAAGCCGGCAAAGGCTTTGCGGAAATTTTCGCGTTTATTCAAAACGGTTTTCCACGACAGCCCTGCTTGTGCGCTTTCCAGCACCAGGAACTCAAACAGTTTGTTGTCGTCATTGGTAATCGTGCCCCATTCCTGGTCATGATAAGCTTCCATCAAGGGGTCGCCAATGGCCCAGTCGCAGCGCTTTGGTGTTGTGTCGTTCATAGGCCTGTTTACTTTCGCCGTGTAAATAGGGATACAATAGCTGTAGTAACAATCCCCATGATGGGCGTGGCAATCAACACCTGAAGGATATAACTTTTCAGGTTGAAGTAATTCTCAGCTGCTTCCCTTGTCATTTTGCTTTGTTCTACGGTATAGTTTATTACATTTGTAAAGTACTCCGGGACAATGTACAAAGAGGTGATCGTTTGTGTAAGCGGACTCAAGATGGTAACCACCAGGGTGATAATCAGTCCTGAGATGAACCCTTGCTTGTAGGTCATTTTGCCATTGTAATCGTTTTTACGTTTATCGAGCAGGGCAAACACATAAATCAGGATGGCAGGTATGGCCACAAAATTTGTAAAAATGGCATGCTTGTCAATGTGTTCGGCATGAAGGCCGGTCAGGCGTTCCATCAGCATCCACAACAATTGCATGCCAACGAATATCAAGCCCCATTTGATTTCGATAGCATATTTTTTCATGATAAAAGGTTTTGGTTATTGAATGCGTGTATAGGTTTTTGAAATATAATCGATTGAATGCTGTGCAATTTGGCGCAGAATTTCTTCATCAATATCGCTCAGTTTCTTGATATAGATACAGGCTTTGCCCATTTTGTATTTCCCAAGCAGGGGCAAGAGCTTTTGCGAGCCACTACCCTGCGAATAAATATAAAGGGATGTTTCCCGTTTGCGTGGCGAAAAACCGAGTAGTGCCCATTCGCCTTCGTGGCCGCTGGCATATTTATAGTGGTATGTGCCGAAACCAACAATGCTGGTGCCCCACATTTTGGGTGCTTCACCCGTGAGCTCCGACAGTATATCAATCAGCCTGAAGCAATCGGCTTTTCGGCTTTCATCTTCCAATTGGTTGATGAAATCAACGACATCCTTGTTATTCATTTTGGTTTTTTGTGCTGCCATCGCATGAATATTTGATTGGTAAAGCAGTACCAAAATTATGATTTAATTTAAATTCACAAGGATTTTTAAAACAATTTTTGGGATGCATCTTGATCTGTCGGTATAAATTATGAAACAGGGCTATAGCGAAGTGCGAACCATCAGTATATTATATCATTTATCTTCTTTTACTTATGCAATAAGTATTTTCTGATTCTTGGTCAAGAATATCATTTCACGGACAGAATCCTTGCAACCGACCTCCGCACCCCGTCTGAAAGCGAATCCAGGTAGTGAGGTTCGGTAAGCAGTTTTAGTTCCTGTTTGAGCTCCGGATGCTTTTTGGCTATTTTCGTCATCATTTTGAGGGCATTGTGCCTTACCGAAGGCTGCAAACCAAGCTTTTCCCAGATGCGTACACAGGTATCAAACAAACGGCCTTCGTCATCGCCGCTTATGTCCATTCTTTGCAGTATCATCAGGAATTCGCGCTGCTCGTTGTATGGTTTTTGTGGCAACAATTCAATAAAGCTTTTCAGGTGGGGTTTTATCCGTGTGTCGTTCTCTTCCATGCAGGCCCAGAGCACCCATGCAGCACGCCATGAATAGGGCTGCTCGCCTGTGAGTGCAAGATGGATGGCTTCCTCAAAGGCCCCCGGTTCAGTTTTTATATAACCCACCATTTCGGCTTTGCGCGTGGAGGTTAGGATGTGCTGGAGTTTGGTTTGCAATGGGATATGGTTTCTGAAAGATTGTTATTGTGTTTTAGCTGATTCAATGCATACAAATTTAGTAATGGTTTGATTGGCAATGCATGCTAAACGTGTAAAACCGTACGGAAGTATTTGGCTGGGACATAAATGGTGCATGGTTCCTCTATCTGTCGGTTTGCCAATCAAATACTGCC
This sequence comes from uncultured Lentimicrobiaceae bacterium, assembly GCA_964440855.1. Taxonomy (GTDB): domain Bacteria; phylum Bacteroidota; class Bacteroidia; order Bacteroidales; family F082; genus CALAZZ01. The sequence continues at coordinate 2,685 of CAYTUA010000339.1, read as the reverse complement.
ATAAGAGCTCATATTAAAATGGGAAGTAGATTCCCATGGAATACAGCAACATAACAGGTGTTTGTTCCATATTTTTGGGATAGGCAGGGCCTTTTTCCAGTGTTTTCCCTATCCCAATCTGAAAGGTAAACCACCGCTTGCCCCTGTACACAAAACTGGGCCCGATTGCACTCTGCGCAAAACCTTCCCCAATACCTTGATGCCAGTATTGAAACGAGATGAAGGAACTTCTTATGGAGGGTTTAAAATGATAATTGATACCACCCCCAAAGCTGAATATTCCGGCCCCAAACTGAATGCCAAGCTGATTTGTCAGCAATACTTCAAAGTCGCCACCTACCAAACCACCACCCCCTTGCAGGACACCGATTGTTATGGCGGCTTTTTCCTCATGTTCATAATAGTCAAGGTTGTACTGACTGTAAAGTTTTAAAAAGCTCATCGAGAGCAGGATAAGGCATAGTGTAGTTTTCAAAATGGTATTTTTTTGATCTGTTTATTGTTTAATGAACAAGGCAGCTTTATATAACTTATTGTCCTTTTCGATTTGTAAATAGTAAACAGCAGGTGAGAGTCCTGAGAGATTAATAAATACATTCGAGCTCAATGCCTTTCCATCCAAAATCATCTTCCCATTCATGTCAATGATCTTGTAGCGATACTCCTTAGCCAGGTCAAATCCTGTCAGGTCAAAGCTTATTGATTTTGTAGCTGGATTCGGAAATACCTTCAGCCTTATTTCGGCAGGTAAAAAGAAATCATCTTGATGACTTAACAGGTCATTTCTTAATATTTCAATTCCTTGATTGATAGGTATATACACAAATGGTGAATGAACTAAAAAACCTAGAATTGGAATAAGTCGCGGATAGTAACCACATAACTCGGGGGAAACAGGGTTTGTGATGTCGTACATACGCAAACCATAATCCCAGTCGCTGACGTACAAATAATTCCCTTCAACTACAAGAGACCCATCAGATATTCCACAGTAAAAACGGGTTTCGAAACTTATATTGGTCATGTCGCTTGTGTTGTACACCTCCACACAATAGGTATTTGAAATTGAATAGTCCTTCGTCAACACATAGATTCTATCATTGCCCCATGCAACAGATTTGGTAGGGTTAAATGACTTGTTGAATACCTCTACAGGACTCGTCGGATTGGAGATATCATAAACGGCAAAATCCGAATAGGTTCCAATAAGGAGGTAATGATCGTAGGTGTCCAAACTGGTAATGCTTTTGTCAATGGTTCCAAGCAAAACTGATTGGTTCAAATTTGAAATATCATAAATATTCAGACTATTTCCGCATATGATAAAAAGCAGGTTGTTGTGCTTATGTATCACAGGGCTTCCATAGGAACACCAGATTGAATCATAGGAGATAGGAAGGGTGGCGTCCTGTACATCGAAAATCTTTATCCAGCCAAAATCGGCCACAAACAGCAGTCCGTCATCTGCATGCATACTGCTGCCATTACCAACTGAAGAAAGCGTAAGTGGTGCTTCAACAGGATTGGTGTGATCAGAAATATTGAGCATCCGAATGGGATAAGAAAAAGTGATACTGTTGCCGCCCGCAATATAAAGGTAATCTTCCCATTGGGCAATATAGCGCGATGGGCCATGAAAGTTTATGCGATGAATTTCGCTGATCTCAAGCGGATTGCTTATATCCAATGAAAGAAGTCTGTATATTCCTGATAAAATTACGTTTTGTCCTTTCAGTACTGCTTTTCGGCTAATTGGTGGTGCCTCAAACTGACCGATAACAATCGGGTTGTTTTCATTTGACAAATCATAAAGTGTGATTCCATGGTCATACTCACAAAGCAAGGCCATTTGACCAACCACATCTATTGAAATGGGATGGTGTGAGGTGCCCGAAAATGAGATGAATTGAATATTTGAAATATCTGAAATATCTAGGGTTAGAATCCCGTATTGACTTGAAGCTGCATATAACCGATCGCCAATGATTTTAATATCCCTCTCAAAACTTATCGTATCAAAACTTGAAATGAAACTCGGCTCATCAGGGTTATCAAGGCTGTAAACCTGTATTCCCTGATGTACACCGCTGACGAACAAAAATTGCTCATGAACCAACACTTTATAAAGGTCGGGGCCAAGAGACATATGATTGACAACTACAGGATTGGCAGCATCTGCAATGTCAATAATGGTTAAGCCATTTTCAATAGAAGCTACATAGGCATAGTTTCCTTTGACATCAACTGAAATTAAATGTGTTATAGTTTCAACTTCCCCCAATTTCAATGGATTGTACAAATCGGAGATGTCAAATATTATTAAGCTTCCTTCGTAGCCCGCAATATATGCTTTATCGCCATCAATACGTATTGATTGTACAATATTGGACGCAAAAATCTCACTTATTAATACAGGTGAAGCAGGGTTGTTGAAATCATAAATCTGAAACATTCCGCCATCAGTAGTGAAAATATAATCACCGTCCATCTCCATTGTGTAGGATACGCCATATGGCCATTTCCCTTCAAGGCTAAGATGTTGGGGCTCCTGAGTATAACTAAAGGAAGTAATCAGGATAATGAAGATAAATAGAAATAATGATTTCATGATATTGGTTTTTTGATTCATAGATTTATTTTGCATCTGTATATTTTTTATTTTTTAGCGGTCAGACCTGCCTGACG
>CAYTUA010000338.1:0-6653 GCA_964440855.1 uncultured Lentimicrobiaceae bacterium | reverse complement strand
CCAATTCTTTACCCAATCCAATAAGCGTAAAAGGTGTATCAGGTAAAAGTTTTGCAATCTCCACAAACAAATCAAGTCCCTTTAGCACATAGGTTTGCCTTGTATTTGCTGTGGCAATGGTGATTACGGCATCTTGTCGCTTAATGTTTTCATTGCGCCTCCATTTGGACGAATCGTAGCCTGTAGGTAGTACAACAAAATCCGCCCTTACATTTCCTGCATAATGCTTTACTCCAACACCATAACCTACTCCAGAAGGATCAGCATATACATTTCTGCCCTGTATTAAACTTTGGTCAACTGGCATAATCAGCTTCGCCAATTTGTAAGTTAACTTTGCGAGCATATAGCGCACATTCCTTTTGTAAAACACACCATAGGCTATCTGGGGAATTCTCACAGCATCCTGTCCCCCCACCACAACAACCACCTGCTTTCCGAAAAGTCTTCCAAAAAGTGCCGGGATAAAACTATGGTAATCTGAAAACCAAATATATATAGTGTCGAAACGGTAGGTGTTGAACAAACAATAAACAAATTGCTTACCCATTTCAAAGGCAAATCGGAAGGGCTTTTTAGAGGCTCTGTATTGGTACTTTTCCACCTCGAAATGGGCCGACAGTATATGATCGTCCTCGCGCACAAAAGTGGAATAAGCCAAATAGACAAGTAAAACCCGCTTCTGCTTCATCGCGATCGTTTCAAATAAGTTTTTAAACGGACAACATTGGCCATTAATTCTCCGGATACCCTAAACTGAATGCTGAGCAGCAGATAAATAATCGTCATGGCAGCACTGCGAACTGCAATATCCAGAATGAAGTGCTGCAATTGCGGAATCAAAAGTTGTAGGCCATAGGCTATTAACGCAATAGCAAGGATTTTTAAATGGTTGAGCCCAAAAGGTTGCATATTATATTTCCGCAGCAGGAAAACAAACCGGAGCAACACAAAAATAATATAGGAGATTAAGGACGCAAATGCTGCCCCTATCAGTCCAAAGAGGGGTATAAAAACCATGTTCGTAACAATGATAAGTAGCAGCAGCACAATCATAAAATGACTCATATAGCGGTAATGGGGCGAAACGGATATGATGGTTCCACTCACACCAGCACCCATCTCTACCAGATTTGCCAAAGCAATCAGCAGAATAACATAGCGCCCGGCTTCAAACTTTTCGGGTAGAATTTGAAACACATTTTCAATATTGCCCCAAATGCCAATCAAAATTAACGCGCCGAGCAAAAGCTGGTTGATGCTTGTTTTTTTATAAATATCGGCTACCAGCTTCAGATCACCGTCTTTCCAGGCATCGGCCAGCAAAGCCGATGAAATCTTCTTGATCATGCGCGAGGGGATAATCACAAGCGTGCCAAAAAAGAAAGTAATCCCGTAAACACCTGTTTCGCTCAACCCCAAATACTTATTTATCATGATGCTGTCGATATTGAGGATGGCAATATTGCTGAAACCTGCCACAATGCCATAAAAACCAACGCTATAGAGACTGCGCACCAAATCACGGTTCAAGAATTGCGGATCGTAGCGCATAACAAATTCGCGGTCGCGAATCAGGCTGAAGATCAGTTGCATTGTAGGCAAAGCAAAAGCCAATACATAAAGTACCACAAACCCATGAAAATCAACAATGTCGAAATAAAAGAAACCAATAGCAGCCAGTATCATAATGCGCTGATACACCTCTTTGTATAAGGTGCCTTTAACTGCATTGTACAACACCTTATAATAATTGTCGAAAAGGTGAAAGAAAGTGGTCGCCAATATCATGGCAATCACCATCTCGATGTACTTTGCAAGCATTTCATTGCCTTCCACATCATTCCCACGGAGCAACCAGTTTTTGAGCAGATAGAAAAGCAGCAACGAAAGCAGGAAACCAACCACCGAAACCGCCACACCAATCAATAAAAAGCCGTGATGTGCTGACTTTTTATCGCGGAAATAAGTAAACATGCGTGTAGTAACACTGGCAAAACCAAGATTGGCCAGTTGCGCAAAGATGGCAGTATTGGCTGCAAGCAATTTGATTACACCGTTTTCTTCAAGCGAAAACCAGTTGGGCAACAGCAGTCCGGTGGTCAAAAAACCAAGCAAGACACCTGTATATGAAATGATTGAACCCCTTATCGCTTGTTTTTGTATTATTCCCAATTTATGCGTTTTAAAAATGGCACTCTAATCGTTTCAATGGATTTGGTTACATTTGCCAGCTCCCAAATGTGGTTCAAAATTAAGCATAAATGAACGCAAACAAAAAAATATGCGTGATTGGTGCAGGTGCCATTGGCACAGCATTGGCTCACGAAATGGCAAGCAACAGCAGTTTGCAGATCAGTCTTTGGTCCATTGAGCATGCTGTAATCGCTGATATAACAGCCAATCGCATCAACACCAAATACTTTCCGAAAATCAAACTGAACAAAGCCATTCAGGCCACTACAGATGAAGGTTGCATGCAGCAGGCTGATGTCATTTTTTTGGCCATTCCATCGGTGGCTGTGCTGAGTTTTGTACAGGAAAAAATGAAGTTGATAAATCCCGAAGCCATCATTGTTAATCTGGCCAAAGGCTTTTGTCCACAAAACCGCTTGATTACCGACTGTCTCAAAAGCATTTCGGGCAACCCTATTGTTACGATGAAAGGCCCCTCCTTTGCCCGCGACCTGATCAACAACCAGCCCACGGCTTTCACGCTGGGATCGAATAACGAAGCTCATTTTCAGCTTTTTGATGCGATTTTTCAGGATACCTGTATTTATATCGACCATACCACCGACATACGCGGTGTGGAACTTGCCAGCATTTTGAAAAATATTTATGCCATTGCCATCGGTATTGTTGATGCCAATTTTGATTCGCCCAACCTGCGGTCGTTGGTGCTTACCCGCGCCATGAACGAAATGCGCCGTCTGCTGATTCGCTTTGGCGGACAGGAGTCAACCATGTTCAATTATTGTGGTTTTGGCGATTTTACACTCACAGCTCTCAACGACCTGAGCCGAAACCGCACCTTGGGGCTGCTGATTGGCAAAGGGTTTTTTACAGCCGATATTTCCCAGAAAGTGGTCCTCGAAGGCCGCATTGCTGTGAATGTATTTGTGGGTGAACTACTTGCAGGGGTTGATGTCAGCCGGGAATATCCCATTATGGCCGAATTGTACAAAGTGTTTAATGCAGACTATGATGTGTCCGTTTATATTTCTAAAATCCTTAACAGGCACTAAATCAACAAACTATCCATAAGCAACGCCAGCTTTTTGGTGAGGTTCCTTCGCGAGTATTCCTCAATGCCCGTGGCGTGCTGTTCCAGCTTGTTTGCATTAAATGCAGCATAAAGGGCTTTGATACGCGCCTTTAGTTTTTCCTTTTCATCAAACCCAAAAGCAAATCCTGTTTGTGTTTCATGCAGGATGCGGGCTGCATCGCCATCTGTAGGGCCAAGACAGATAATGGGCCTTTTGGCTGCCATATATTCAAAAAATTTACCCGTGAGGATCAACCCAGCATTGGGGGTATTATTGATAAGCAACAATAAAATGATTGAGTTGTTAAACTCATTTACAAGCTGATCATGTGGTAAATAGGCTTTGTAGTTTATATAATCATCCAGTTCAAATTCGGCAATGCTTTGCCGCACACTTAAGTCAACTGTTCCGGTTAAGGCTATTTCAAGATTGCTTTTAAACTTTTCTTCTTCAGTGACTAACTCCGATAAAGCCTGCCACAATATTTTTGGATTGCGGCTTTTTACCAATGAACCTATATGTGATAGTTTAAACTTATTCTGCTTAGACAGGGGATTTATATTTTTAAAATCATCCTCATCAAATCCATTTGTAATCAAGTGATATCCGCGGTTCACGATCCTGTTAAAATCCGCGGCCATTCCGCTACTGATAAGAGTAACGGCATCGGCCTGCTGCAAGACCATTCGCTCAAGCCGGTGGTGTTTCCGATCGGCCCATGCAGTCAGCTTCAGGTCTTTATAAAAGTCTATATTGGTCCAGGGATCGCGAAAATCAGCCAGCCAGGGAATCCCTGTTTCGTTTTTCAGCTGCATGCCAATCAAATGCATACTGTGTGGCGGTCCTGTTGTAACAACCACGTCCACAGTATTTTCCTTCAGCCATGATTTCAAATAGTTCACCGAAGGGGCAATCCAAAATCTACGCGCGTCTGGTATAAAAAGGTTGCCCCTGATCCACACACTGATATTTTCAGCCAATTCGGGTTTCTTCTTTTCGGTAAGAAAGGCTGTTTGGATACGCTCGCTTTCTTTGCGTCCAGTAAAGTGTTTGTAAAGACGGTAGGGTTCCCAAACGCTCGTTTTCAAAACCTCTACCCCATCTGGTATTTCTTGGCAAAGGGATTCATCAACAGCCGGTCGCTCAGGATTTTCAGGCGTATAAATCACCGGTTCCCACCCAAAATCACGCAGGTATTTGGTGAATTTCAACCAACGCTGCACCCCTCCGCCTCCCGAAGGTGGCCAATAGTAGGTGATAATCAGCGCTTTTTTCACTCTTGTTCTGTTTTCATCTTATTGAAAAGCCAATATCCCATGGCACCAATACCCAGCAATATCAACAGCAATGAACTTATCAGGCTTATCGTTTGTCCAATATGCCATACGCGGGGTTCAAACTTCATTTCAACTGTGTGCTCACCAGCCGGCATTTTTAATGCACGTAAAATATAATTGGCCCGGATAAGTGGCACTTTCTCACCATTGAGGTAAGCGTTCCAACCTTTGGTGTACCAGATTTGTGAAAATACGGCCAGGCCGGGTTTAGCAAGCTTTGCGCTATAAACCAAGTGGTTGGGTGTGTAACTATGTAGTTCGATAAGGGAATTTGTATCCACCTCAGGTTTAAAACCGGTAAGCAAGGGATCAAATTCCGTATGAATTACGGCTGTGTTTCTCAAATCCACCTCTGCCAGTGCATCGATTTCATCATTTGGATGATCCACACGCAGAATATCCGATACAAACCACGCGTTGCCAAAGCTGTTGTAATTGGGTATGGGCCTGGCATCGCCTCCATAAATCACATAGCGTGTGTTGAGCATATTCAACACCTGTGTTTGGGCAAATTGCCGGTTGAAAGCAGTCATGGTAGGATTATTCTGCATCAAATTCGAGAGCGAACCTATTTCGCGCTGCAGGTGGTAATCAATAATATCCTGATAGCGTTTTAGTTTGGCCCCATGATAACCTCCAATGGAATGGTGAAAATAAGAAGCAGTGGCATCGTTGAAGGTACTTGTGGATATATCTAAAACCCGGTAACCCAAATCGTTGTCTTTTAAAATTTCCCGATTGGCAGCCGTGACCTGAAAGGGCGTTTCCATGCGCCTTTTGGAAACAAAATTTTCATCATTCACATAGCGGTTGGCAATGCTGACCATGTCTGTTAGAATCAAGAGGGTAAGGATTGCCGTAAGGTAATTCTGTTTGAGCTTGCCCATGCCAAAAGCATAGATGGCTGCTGCTGCCAATAAAATGTATATAAAACTGCGGACAGCGTCGGCCCTGAAAATATGGGCCCTCGCCAATTCGAGCAAATACATAAACTCCTCATATTGCGTCCTTGTTGCCGGGTTGGAAGCGATCAGCTGGGCGAATTGCTCCTCCTCAAAACTGCTCAAAAAGTTAAAAAATAAGGTGGGAAACAGGTAAAAAAGTAAGGAAAGCCCACCGGTAAGCCCGAAAGCGATGTAGAAGTATTTTCTAGATTTATTAAATAAATCAGGGTTTTTATATAATTGGTACAATCCCATAAAACCAAGCAATGGGATGGTGAGGTCGGCTATTACCAGCGTCATGGAAACCGCACGGAACTTGTTGTAGCCTGGCACATAATCCAGAAAGAAATCGGTAAAAGGCATAAAATTCTTTCCCCAACTAAGTAATATGGACAGTACGGTGGCCCCCAGCAAAATCCACTTGTACTTTCCTTTTACCAGAAAAAGCCCAAGCACAAACAAAAAAACCACGATGGCACCACTGTAAACCGGGCCTGAAGTGCCGGGCTGGTCGCCCCAATAGCTGCTTGACTGCGCCAATGGCTGCCTGTATTCATCACGGCCCTGGCTCACTTTTTCAACCGCCGGATGCCGCGATCCAAGCATGCCCGAGGCTCCTCCTTTGGCATTGGGAATCAGCAGCGACCAGGTTTCGCCAATGCCGTAGCTCCAATGCGTGATATAGCTTCTGTCGAGTCCGCGGGTTTGGTCTTCAATATTGCGCTCAAGCACCGGGCTTCCGCGCATACTTTCCTTTCCATAATCATAGGTAGCATACAAATTGGTACCATGTGTAAGCGTGGCCAAGGTGGCAGCAACAATTAAAAAACCACTTGCCCTTGCAAACAGCGACAACTGTTTGAATCGCAAGGCGTCAATCAATTGAAATAGCCCAAGGATAATAATTATCAACAATAAATAATAGGTAATCTGTAAGTGTCCTGCCTCAAGTTGCAAGGCCAGTGCTATGGCAGCCAATATACCACCTTTAAAAACCTTTCCTTTGTAAGCCAGCACAATGCCCGCCAAAACAGGTGCCATATATCCAATGGCATAGGCTTTGGAAGTGTGGCCTGCCCCCAGTATTATAAAAAAATAGGAAG
>CAYTUA010000337.1:0-10187 GCA_964440855.1 uncultured Lentimicrobiaceae bacterium | reverse complement strand
GCTTCCCGAGGCAAAATCGGCTGGAACCCCGCCACGGCGGATGTAAACCGGCATATCAAAGCCCCTGTTTTTCATAAAATTATGGATGCGCGCAGGATCTTCGTCCGAAACCAGCAAAAAAGCCGCTTCCTCCCCAAATTGGTCATACAGTTCCTGTATGTCGGGCATTTCGGCAATACAGGGAGCGCACCAGGTGGCCCAGAAATTCAGAAAAATGGCTTGTCCGCGGAAGTTTGAAAGGGGCACCGCCTTGCCATCCATTTCATAAACAACCCAATCATAGGTGGAGGCTGCCAAACTGAGTTGTTTGTCGTCAGCAATACTTTTGGGGCTTGAGGCAAGTATTCTGGAGGCCGTTATCCTGATGGCCTTGCGCGACGTAGGGATCAGCATGGCAATAATAAAAAGTACAAATATCAGATCGGAAATCTTGCTGAACCATGATTTTTTTGTCCAATAGTCGTTCCAGCGTTTACGGATGTAGTGTTTCATAATTGTTTAAAAGGTGGTTATAAAGCAGTTTTATTGATTCATTTCGCTCAGAAAAACCTTACAGGTATCGGCCAGGCTTTGTTCTACAGGGATAAATGTAAAACCGAGGCGTATTTTTACCTTTTCGGATGAGTAATAATAACGCCTGGCAGCTGTGCGGGTTGTTTCGCGTGTTAAGGCCGGTCTCCGGCCCGTAATCAGGCCTTTTACGGCAACCAAACGCCAGGCAATTTCACCCATTAAGGGCGTAACAGGGATGCTTGGTGGCTTCTTCCCCAGAAATTGTGCGATCCAGGTGAAAATTTGCCGGTAGGGCAGGCTTTCGGAAGTGATGATAAACCGCTCCCCAAAATGATTGCCATCCATAAGTTGAATCATTGATTTGGCCACATCGCGCACATCAACAAAGCTATTGATACCGCTTGTATAAAACCGCAATCCTTTCCAGGTCAACTTGATCATTTCGGAACTGCCGCTGTTCCAGTTGCCTACCCCAAAAATAATAGAAGGATTTACAATAACGGCATCCAAGCCTTCGGCAATGCCTCGCCAGACTTCCTTTTCGGCACCATATTTTGAAATGGCGTATGCCGAGTTGCGTTTGGATGTTTTCCAGAGAGATTGCTCATCAATTACCTGGTCTTCGCCTGAGCGGCCAAGGGCGGCCACCGAACTGACGTGGCAAAACTTTTTAACACCGGCATCAAGGCAGGCATTCACCAAATTTGCCGTCCCTTCAACGTTCACCCGCTGCATTTGCTTGCGCAGTGCCGGATGAAACGAAACCATGGCACCGCAATGATACACTTCATCTACCCCTTTCAAAGCATCATCCAGTGAAAATATATCCAGCAAGTCAGCTTCTACCCATTCAATTTGATCGGACAATTGTTCTTTGCCAGCCAATTTGAACACCTTTTCAACCAAACCCAAATCAGAGCTTGGCCTCTTCATGGCACGAATAGGTTTTTCGCCCGTGGCAAGCTGCAAAAGCAGGTGTGAACCCACCAATCCTGTTGCTCCTGTTACAAATATCATGGTTGCAAAGGTAAATGAAATGTGGGAGTTGGGATAGGGGCCAGGTGGATTTGTGCTGAAGGTTTAAAGGGATTTTTCTTATATAAAAATAATCCGCCTATTCCATCTGACCGGCAGCAATGGCCTTGCCGGCTGTTTTGTTAAAGGCATAATCCAACAGGCGCAAAGTGTCGTTGTGCTGGCTACAATAAATTCTGATCCAGCCATAATGATATCCTTTGCTTTCGGGCAACCTGAAAGCGAGAAAGCGCTCGCCCCGGCCCTGAAACTGACCGGCATTGGCAAAGGTACCCAACACCCCGCCATCGCTTCGCCAGTGTCCATCCTGATGGATTATATCACCATCCACCAAAGCATCTACATAACCCCAGGTAGAACTGTCGAGTATTTCCACATGAATGGTTTCAAATCTTGCGGCCAGCGAATCGAAGTGCTCAGGAAGGCCCTCTGGGTTGAACCTGTTTAAATCAACAATTTCGAAAGCAATATCGTGGTAGCCATCCAGATCGAGGTCAAATTTCTTTTGGCCAGTCGAAATAAACTCCACATTGAGCAAGCCTGTGAGGATGCTGTCGATGCGTTGCGACACTTCGTCCTCACTTTGTTGCAGCAATTCACGGTCTTGTATTACAACATACTCTTTGTTGATTTGGTGATATACTATTGATTCCGGCTCTTTGTCACCGGTTTTGGTGCAGCTTGCTAAAAGCAGCATGGCAAAAGGGATTAAAAGCAGTTTTTTCATGATGTTGTCATTTGGTTTGTTTGATAACGAATGGCTGGACAAGCTTATTATTTTGAGTCTGTCAATAATATCTTGGGCTTGTGATTTAAACTTTGAGGACAAGCCTGCCTTGCAGACAGGACTTACAAGAAATGAATGTCAGGGGCCTAATAAAATGGAATGAACGACACGCATATCGCTTCGCCGGACATTTTGGACAAACACTACTTAGACGAAAGTCAGCCATGAAGCAATGACTTTGATTGGTTCAAAATTTGCTCTTTACTGTCGCTGGTAAAACCACTATTTTCAGCTTTCTCTAATTTCGTCTTGATCCAGTCAAATTGGGCCTGCTGCTTTCTTGCTTGTCTGATTAAATCATTGACCAGTTCACTTTTGCTGGCATATTCCTGACTGTCAACCTGATTTTTTAGCCATTCATCATTTGGTTTTGTAAGCGAAATGCTTTGTCGTGCCATACTGTTTTTTAAGGAATGGCTTTTAAAGCACCATTTCTGGCACTATGCCATCAACGATAAGGTTTGCCCCTGTTTTTTCTACAATTTCATCCACCGTAACGCCCGGTGCCCGTTCAATCAGTTTGAAACCATCAGGTGTTACATCCACCACAGCCAGGTCGGTAACAATGCGTCTGACACAGCCCACGCCGGTAAGGGGCAAATTGCAGTTTTTTAAAAGCTTGGCATTGCCTTCCCTGTCGGTATGCGTCATGGCTACAATGATGTTTTTGGCTGCAGCCACCAAATCCATGGCGCCGCCCATGCCTTTTACCATTTTGTTGGGGATTTTCCAGCTGGCGATATCACCCTTTTCCGACACTTCGAAAGCACCAAGCACCGTCAGGTCGATATGCCCGCCGCGGATCATGGCAAAGCTCAGGCTCGAATCAAAAAATGAAGCCCCTGTGGTGTAAGTCACGGTTTGTTTGCCGGCATTGATCAGGTCGGCATCCACCTCTTCCTGCACAGGAAAAGGGCCAATGCCCAGCAATCCGTTTTCTGATTGCAGGGTAACCTGCATGCCATCGGGTATATAATTGGCTACCAGGGTAGGTATGCCAATGCCGAGGTTTACATAAAACCCATCTTTTAATTCCTGGGCAATACGTTTTGCTATTCCGTTTTTATCTAAAGCCATATTTTGCAGTTTTTTTGGGTTTATGCCCTTGTTGTAACAAATTCAATTCTTTTCTCCAGGTTCACCGACTGGAATATGCGTTGCACAAACACCCCTGGTGTATGTATCTGGTTGGGGTCGAGGGTGCCGGCCGGGACGAGTTCCTCCACTTCGGCAATGGTGATTTTACCTGCCATGGCCATGGCCTGGTTAAAGTTGTTGGCTGTATGGCGGAATATCAGGTTGCCGTGTGTATCGCCTTTCCAGGCCTTTACGATGGCAAAATCGGCCGTAAGTGCATGCTCCAGCAGGTGCATCTTGCCGTTGAATTCGCGTACCTCCTTACCGTCCTGCACTTCGGTGCCATAGCCTGCCGGTACAAAAAAGGCCGGGATACCGGCACCACCGGCACGGCAGCGTTCGGCCAGGGTGCCTTGTGGAATCAAATCCACTTCAAGCTCCCCGCTGAGGAGTTGCCTTTCAAACTCGGCATTTTCGCCCACATAAGACGAAATCATTTTTTTAATCTGGTGCTTCTTTAACAGCAAACCTAAGCCAAAATCATCCACGCCGGCATTGTTTGAGATGCAAGTGAGGCCTTTCACATTGCTGGTTACCAAGGCCGTAATACAATTTTCGGGAATGCCGCAAAGGCCAAAACCGCCAAGCATCAGCGTCATATTGTCGCTTATGCCTTGTATGGCTTCGTGGGCGTCTTTTACTACTTTATTCATAGTTGGTATGTGTTTCTTAAGGGTTTATTTCACGATTTATTTTCATCCTTAAAGCCAATGTAATTGTGTGTGCCATCGCAATAGGGCTTGTTGTGCGAACCACCGCAACGGCACAAGGCAAACATGTCATTTTTAATAATTTTAGCGCCTTTTTGATCAACAATTTCAACAGGCCCGTTGATGAGGATGGGGCCATTTGGCACAATTTGAATGCCTGTTTTGACTGCTTTTGTGCTTTTATTTTCTTCCATTTTTGATGGCTGTTTCTAGTTTTTTTAAAACTGTTTGGGTTGACTAAAATACAGTTTTTTTTTGAAACTTGGGGAATTTAGAATGAATTGAGGTTGATGTTTTGGCTTTGACATGCATGCACCCTATCAAATCCGATTCGGTATTATCAGTGTGCTGAGAAGTGTTTATTGCAAAAAAAAGTAACAAGCCCAATTTTTTTTGAATTTATTTTCATTTCGTTACGGATTGAATTCCAATCCCTTAATGTAGTTTTATTACGAAAAATGAAAAAAAGTTCACTTTTTTATGTTACCTTTTGCTTTTTTTCTGAATAAAGGGTAGAAAGTCATCGTATGAACCAAACCCTTTAATCATGGAATTTATTGACCGGGCACTGGCAGCCACTGCCTGCCCAAAAGCCCTAATAGCTCTATAGTAATTGCAAGAGTAGGTGAAAATGAAATTTATTTATCAAGAGTTGACTCCCTGATTAGGCAAGAACTCTTTCAGCTTCGATTGAACGGACTCAAGCAAATAGTTTCAAATGAATTAATGCATCAAGAGGCATTAGAAAGAAATCTATCTGCAGACGTTTTACGGGAAATTGAGGTTATAAATAAAACTAAGCTGCCTACGCCTCAAGACTTGCTTGAATTTCAAACAAGTAATCCTGATAAACAGTGGAATACCGAGCAGATTGAAAACATACTCAATGGGATTTTTTATAACCAAAGACTTGAAGAATATATACATAGTCTTTTTGATAAACATGATGTGAGTTTAATGCTACTGCCACCCCATACCTTCTCAATCAATACCAGTAATTTATCTAGTTTCGATTATAACAATATCGATAGCAAAAATGAAGTTATCCTTATAATGGATTTTGAATGTTCACATTGTAATGTCTCATTTGAAATTTTCAGGTCACTCGCTGAGAAATATAGAAAGAACTTTACTTTCAGACTGATTTATTTGACAACTAGTTATGATTTAAAGGGAAAAGCTCTCATGGCAGCTAAAAAGCAAGGTTTGGATTTACAGTTGATCAATCAGATGGTTAATTTCCCAAATAAACTTCACGATCCAGTATTTTACTCGGACTTTTTCGAAAATTCAAAAGGCGATCTGGAAAGTTTTAATTCAAGCATAATTGATCAAATGAATCTAACTGATTTATTAATAACCCGGGATATACTTTTCTCAAATGGAATACACTCAACACCCGTATTTATTGTAAATGGGTTAATTTATGACCACGAAGCAACGCCCGAGTACCTTGAACTACTTATTAAACGTGAACTTATAAAAGAATAATTTATGAAAAACTTCGCCTTCTTTTTAGTCTCGGTATTGTATATACTATCTGTCTTTTTGCTTTCATGCACTAAGGAAATTACAATTGAAATACCAGAAAAACCGGCAAGTTTGGTGATTGAATCTTTGCTGGTGCCTTATACGACCAATGGAAAGTATCTTGGTATTAATGTGTCGGGTAGTCAACATATTTTTGATACAACAACTATGGAACCTATTACAAATGCAACAATTCTTCTTTACAAGGATGGGGTTTTAGAGGACACGCTTGTATATGACCCCTCACCTCACATCAGTTTTTATCCGCTTGGTTTTGGTCCCATGCAAGGGCCATTGGCTGGTGAAGCCTACCGGGTTGAAGTGTCGGCTCCAGGATACAAAAGTGTTTATGCTGAAACACTTATTCCTGAAAAAGTAAGTTTAGACACCGTAATCATTGATCGTGTAGGCTATTTTGATGACAGTGGGTTGGTCTATTCGAAGCTTACCATCAGTTTTACCGACCCACCTGAAAAGGATAACTATTACGAAATTGTGGTAACTCCAATAGGTATGGAATATACAGCAAGTGCTTACAGACCCTTATCTAGTTTCGAGCCATTTATTGTGAACGAGCCCCATTATCCTGATGAAACCAGAATTGACCTGAAAAACCCTAACAGGCTACTTTTTAATGATAAGACGTTTAACGGACGACAGACCGAATTGGATTTGTATTATTTTGCTTCCCAAAGGACAGGGGGCGCGCATCAACTATACAGTGAAAGCCTTTCAGTTCAATTGCGCAACATCAGCCATGAGTACTATCTATTTCAAAGCACAATACTGCACAGCAGTTTTAACAGGGAGGCCGACATCTTATACGGGCTGGGAGAGCCATTGAATGTTATAACTAATATTGAAAACGGCTATGGTATTTTTGCCGGGTTTAACAACGATGTTCACTATATAGAGCTTGATACACTAACGGTAAGGAGGTAAGAATGAGGACAAAGAAATATTTAGCTGTTATATCCTTGTTTCTAACGGTTTCACTTCAGGCTCAACAGGCACAAAACATATATGGTTTTGTATTTGATGCTAGCTCAAAAGAAATATTGATTGGAGCTGTGGTTTTCGATAGTGTTTCTGGAAGAGGGACAGTTTCAAACGAATTCGGCTACTACAACCTGATGTTGTCAGGCAATGAGCCAATTTATATTCAGGTGTCGTATATAGGCTACAAAAAGCAGTCTTTCCTTATAAGGCATGCTGATAGTAGCCGCCATGACATTTATATGTTTCCAGGTATTGAACTTGGAGAAGTAAAAGTAACTGCTGACAGGATACCGGATATTACAAGGACGACGGAAACGAGTACCATCCGCTTGCCCATGCGTGAAGTAAAAATGTTGCCAAACTTATTTGGTGAAGTGGATATTGTTAAAGCTTATCAACTTACACCAGGGGTGCAATCGGGTGGTGAGGGTAAAAGCGAGCTATATGTGAGAGGGGGAAGCCCTGATCAGAACCTGATCATATTGGATGATGTCCCCTTATATTATGTTTCGCATTTTGGAGGTTTTTTCTCTGTTTTTAATGCGGATGCCATCAACGATGTGAAACTGATCAAAGGAGGCTTCCCGGCCCGTTATGGTGGCAGGCTTTCCTCCGTGATGGATGTTCGCATGAAAGATGGAAATATGAATAAAACCACCGGTGCAGGTTCAATCGGATTGCTTTCCACCAAATTAATGGTGGAAGGCCCTTTATTGAAAGATAAAAGTTCGTTTATGGTGTCGGCCCGGAAAAATTTGTTATCACCATTTAACCTTGCAAATACCAATCTGAAATACAATTTTTACGATTTGAATGCTAAGCTCAACTATCGTCTTACTAAAAAAGACAGGTTGTTTTTTAGCTTTTATGCAGGCAATGATATTGTGCAAGTGGCAAATGACTTACCCCAAAACTATGCTGCAACAGGGGTTAAATGGGGCAATCTTGCTTTGGCTTTACGGTATAATCGTGTATTCAGCGAGAAAATATTTGGCAATTTAATCCTTGCATCAACACAATATAGATATATCAATAGGTTCGAAAACAAGATAGTTTCCGACACAATTACGCAATTACTCAATAGTGAATTACACACAAGGATAAACGACTTAATGCTAAAAGGGGATTTTTCGTGGCAGGTTTCAAGCAGCTACCTATTGCGCTTTGGATTTACCGGCATTCATCATTCCATAACTCCAAATGATGAAGTATTTGACAAAAGCATAGGGGACAGAACTGTTTCCCGGGCCTATAATTTTACTTCTACAGCTTATGAAAACTCCCTTTATGCTGAAAATGAAATATCGATACCTTTTGGGGGTCTAAATGTCGGTTTCAGGTATGTGCATTTCCTTTTTGAACAGCAAACATACCATTTTATTGAACCGCGGTTCAACCTTAATATACCATTGCAAGCCGATTTGTCTGTAAAAGTGTCCTATGCAATTACCAATCAGTTTTTGCACCTGCTATCCTACTCGGGAGCCGGCATGCCGGCTGATTATTGGATGCCATCCACCGCTAACATCAAGCCATCACAAGCAAAACAATTAACTGCCGGTGTTGCAAAAACATTCAATGATGGACTATTTCAATTAAGTATTGAGGCTTATCACAAAAGACTTGATGGCCTGATTGCTTTCAAGCCTGGCTCATCCCTAATAGGAAACCTGTCATCGTGGGAGAATGTGGTTGTGTCAGGTGGAAAAGGTTTGAACTATGGGATTGAGTTTTTTCTGCAAAAAGTTCAAGGAAGGTCAACAGGTTGGGCTGGCTTTACGATGGCAAGGGCTGAAAGGCAATTTGCCTTACTTAATAAAGGCAAAACCTTTCCGTTTAAATACGACCGTTTGCTTGATATCAGCCTGGTTTGGAACTTTAAAATTAACCCCAAAGTCAATATTTCTGCCACATGGACCTACGGATCGGGCTATCCCGTGACATTGGCCACTGAACGTTATAATACAGAGGATGGGGAAGTTTTTGTGTATGACGATATCAACTCATTTCGCATGCGTGATTTTCACCGCTTAGATTTCGCCATCAATTTCCCCAAAAAAACCAAATGGGGCGTGCGGGCCTGGTCATTAAGTATTTTCAATCTGTACAACAGGAAGAACCCGTTTTATTATTATTACCAAAGAGAAATGGTGGATAATTCGCCGGTTTCTGGTTCAGCACCCAAAGAAGGCGAATTGAAGCTTTACCAGAGGAGTTTGTTTGGTATTTTCCCGTCAATTAGTTATAACTTTAAATTTTAATCAATGAAGCGAATATTTTTTTTAATTATCGTAATGTTTGTTGCACAAACACTTTATGCACAATTGTTTATGGGGGTTAGCGGAACTTTTGAGTTTTCAACCTCAAAAACTGCTGGTATGACTGCATATTTGACAGGGCCTGAGCTTGAGTTTTCATATCTGCTTAATAATGAAAAATTAATGGCCAGTTTGAACTGGCAGTATCGATGGATCTTGCAATTGCCCAATAACCAGATGATGTCATCCTATTTGGCCACAATAAGCTATTTTCCATTGACATCAACACAAACTACAAAGCCCTATATTTCATCAGGTTTCGGTTATTACCACACCAAAGAGGTTGTAACGTTTGTTGATGGTTCCTCAATGACAGTTTTTGAGGATGGAGCAGCTATCAGGCCTTCATTGGGCGTATTATCTGCGATGCATTTAGTTTCTGGCTTGTATTTAGATATCAGCATATTTTATCAATACTACAGTGCTAAATCACGTCCTTCAGGTGTAGGGCTGGGTACTGGGCTTAAATATCGTTTTTAATCGTTAGGATAAAACCCGCTTCCGGAGTATATGATCGAAATACTGAAAAGCCTTACGGGCAATGTTACCTACAAAACCATTTTGCAAGGCCAACTGGCACATTATGGCCGTATTGAAGCCCTTGCCGCAGGCGTACTTCTGCGCGACAAGCTGAACGACAGCATCCGTGATGAAGCCGCCATACGCAGTTTTATGGCCGCGAGGCAAAGCCTGCTTTATAGGGTGGTACCCTATGGCATAACCTACAACAACAATTGCCCCTCGTATTACGGTGGTGGAGGTTCTGAAAATCCCATGGCTATGAGCACAACCGAGCAGCAGCAGGCTGAGCAGCAGTTCATAGCAAACCATACGGACTACAACAATGTGAAAGCGCTCTATACGGCCCTTACAGATGGTGGCGATGCGGATGGAACAGTTTTCGATATAAAAACCGCCCACCCTGACGATATGTGGGCTTTGCGGGCACAATTGCTTGGTAAATCGCCCCACCTTTCGATGGAGGTGCTTAAAGAAGCCTCTGACCGCACCGATGTGTTCAATGATGCCGCCTTGTTCGATATCCTCGCTGCCAACCCCGATGAGCTAAAGAAGGATGAATTGATCAATTATCTTGAGCAAAAAGAGGAGCCTTTGCCTGATTATATGGTAAACATCCTGAAGCAGGTAGCTATTGGG
>CAYTUA010000336.1:0-4535 GCA_964440855.1 uncultured Lentimicrobiaceae bacterium | reverse complement strand
GGCAGGATCTGGGCTTGGAAAATGGGGTTGCACGTGTGGGTTTGCGAGGAGGCCCGCGCGGCGATAGCCGGCGGGCTGACGAAGCAATCCCCTGAATCCGCAATTAGTCGGACAAGCGCCAGGGCATAATTGGGTTTAAGGCCTTTTGGGGCTTGGATAATTGTTTTTAAGGGATTTTGGGTGTACGACGGGGTTGCTTCGTCGGCAGGGCGACTTGAGCGAGTTTAGCGAAGGGGCGACTTGAGCGACTTTAGCGATGTCGCTTCGTTCGCTAACGTCGCTCAGTTCGCTGCGTCGCTTAGTTCGCTCAAGTCGTTTCGTTCGCTTAGGTCTTAAGGTCTGGGGTTTTTTTCGTAGTTATTGGGTGTCAAATTGTTACTGGTTAATGTAGCTGAAGTGGTTTGCGTATTCGAGGCATACCTGGGTTTGAAGAAATTCTTATACATCTGTTTTTTTGATAAAAAATGTTTGTTACAAGTTATCGGACAACAAAAAGTCGGTGATGTGTAAGTGTCTTACCCCTTCTATGGTATCTTTCCAAAAGTCATCCATGGTGATCACATACTTGGGATATTGATCAGCAAGCTGCAAAAGAGGGGAATACTCGCGTTCAATGGTTTGGCTGCTCTCAAGTTTATAAGCCACTTGTATATATACCCTGTCTCCCTGTTTTTCAGCAATGAAATCTATCTCCTTGTTGTCCAGTTTTCCAATATATACCTCATAGCCTCTTCTCTTTAATTCCAAAAAGACGATATTTTCCAGTATGCCCGAAATCATCCGGTCACGGTAGCCCATTGTTGCATATATGAGCGAAACATCACTCGCATAAAACTTTTCCTGAGTTTTAAGTAGTTCCTTTCCTTTAATATCGTAGCGGGGCACACGGTACAGGATAAACGCACCTTCAAGTGCATGAAGGTAATTGTAAATGGTGTTGATATCGGTTTTACGTTGCTGATTTTTGAAATAATCAGCTACATTCTTACCCGAAAAAGTGTTTCCGATATTGTCAAAAGCATAGCGAATCACGCGTTCGAGCAACTCAACTTCCCGTATTTTGTATCGCTGAACGGTATCGCGCAGAATGACCGAAGAATAAATATCCCGAACCACTTTATAGGCACTTTCTTCATCGTAATTAACGGTGTGAATTACCGGAAAACCTCCCATACGCAGGTATGCTACAAAAGGATTGACCCTTGTTTCCTCCTCCGGTAGATAGTGCTTCCTGAAATCCAAAAACTCGCGGAAAGAAAGTGTAAAAACAGAAATTTCAACATAGCGGCCTGCCAGATAAGTGGCCAGTTCGGAGGAAAGCAAATGCGAATTGGAACCGGTAATATAGATATCCATGTCAAAATCAACCATCAAAGAGTTGACTACTTTCTCCCAGTCATCCACTTCCTGAATTTCGTCTAGCAGCAAATATGTTTTTTGACTTGGTTGTATCTTTCCCTTTACAAAGTCATACAGTTTTTGTGCTGTGGTAAACTCAGAAAAGGCAAAACTTTCAAAATTTAACGAAATAAGCTGGTTCTCTCTAACACCAGAACTCAACAAAGTTTCCTTCAGTAAATTCAAGACGGTTGATTTTCCTGAACGTCTTATCCCTGTAATGATCTTTATCTGTGGCTTGTTGATAAAGCGCTGCAATTGTTTTAAATAGATTGGTCGTGAAATCATTTTCTTAAGATTATAGCCACAAAAATAGTAGAATATTTCATTTTCTTATGGTTATAGGCATAAAAACTTTTTATATTAATGATAGATAAGCGAGGGGGCGATTGGTGATTTCAGATTTTAGATTTTAGATTTCAGATTGCGGATTTCAGATTGCGGATTTTGGGGTTTTAGGGCTGGGTGTGGGCTTTGTGAGAGGTTCTGGGAAGTGTGGTTTTGGGAGGGGCGGCTGAAGCAATCCCGCTGAGCCTTTAGCAAGGGATTAAAAGCCTGGGAAGGGGCTTGTGAAGCTGGTTTTTTAGGTGATGAGGGTGCCGGGGGAATGGTGGTGAGGGTACCTGGTGGGATCCTGGTGTTTTTGGCGATGATGGTGGCTGCGCTGCTGATGCTACCAGCGCTCTATGAGCCAGTACCAAACAAACTTAGTATATTCATTGAAGACGTCCTTGGCGCTTTCGCGGTGGGTGTACCATCCTTTGGCCTGGAAGCCGGTGTAAGGGCTGGGGGCACTGATAATCGCAATTTCCAAATTATGTTTGCGGAAACGGTTTTCAAATATTTTGACAGCACGCCTGGTGTGGGATACTGAACTTACGATGATCAGGGATTGTATTTGTTCGTTTTGAATCAGCCAGTTTGAAAGGGCTTCTGCTTCGTCCATGGTGCTTTGGGCTGCAGCAGGAATGAGCTGAATGCTGCCGGCGGGCAGTTGCATCTGCAACAAGAGGTCGCGGGTAATCTCAGCTGCATTGGGCAGGTAAATGCCACGGCCGGCCAGGTATTCTTTGCCGGCTTCGTGGTCGTTCACGATGAGTATGAGCGGTGCTTTTCCCTGGTGGTAAATATCAGCAGCATGTAGTGCGCGGTCGCCTTTGGAACCTGTGAGGATAAGCAGGGCGTCCGCCGCTTGCAAGGGATCGTATTTGACCAGGTAGTGGCCACCGCGAAATAGCATTAGCAGGGCTAATGAGAAAACGAAAAATGTTCCCGCAATCAGAAGGATTTTTCTGCTCTGGCGCATAGGGTTTGTGTGATTGAGTGAATTGGTTTCATATGCCAGGGAAGTACGAGGCAAAGTTAGGGTTTTAAGGGGATTTTTGATTGTATCTCGAATCGCTTTGCTCTCGAGACTTGCAGGATTGTGATTTATTTAACTTTTCTAATATAAAAAGCCAAAAAGCCACAATGGGATTTTGTTGTTGTAGCCAAATTCAATGCCATCGGCGATAATGTATCCTTGCTTTGCTGATTTTAATTGTTTGGCTGATTTTTGTTTGCCTCCAATTTCGAAATTGTATGCATTATTAATCAAAAAATCGCCATGCTCGGTATAATTGATCTCATGCTGAAAACCTAGCTGATTGGCAAAAAAGGTTTCTCTGATATTTCCTGCATTGGCATTTTCAGGTGCAAATACATAAATCAGATTTGTATTTTCCAGGTATATTTTTGACGGCTTTTGCAATCGGGAAATGCCTTGTGCTTCTTTAAACAAATTGCGGGTTAATCCTATTTCATCCAAATAGTATAAATAGGTGAGTAAGGTAGTTCTGTTGATGCCTATTTTTTCGCTTAGCTTGCTCACATTTGGAATAAAAGGTACTGATTCTGCAATAATAACAAGCAACTGTTTTACTTTTTTGATGTAAGCCAGTTCGACAGCCCTCAAAAGAGGCAGTTCAATTTCCAACATCATGTTGATTACCTCTCCCAGTCGTATCTCATAAAGCCCTGGCTGTTCCCGGTAAAAAGGATAGTAGCCATGTTTCAGATACAAGTCAAAATACTGCAGTGGCTTTATCTTTTGGATAATTTTTCCGGCATCATTCACATGATTGGTGCGTATTTGGTCTAAAGTGAGCCTTTCAAAAGGAATACCTGTTTCAACACTCAAATATTCCCTAAATGAAAATCCCTGCATCGTATAAACAACAGCCCTTCTGCTTAAATCGGCCCGTGCATTCAGTATTTCCAGCAAGGAGGAAGCTGTAAACACAATCTTTAAATGCGGATAATCGTCGTAAATGTTCTTTAATTCCTGCGCCCAGCCATCATATCTGTGAACTTCATCCAGAAACAGGTATTTACCCCCTTTCTTTTCAAATTCTGATGCCAGTTCAACGAGTGAATGGGTATTAAACCAAATGGAATCCAAACTTACATACAAGGTTTCTGCCTTCAAATCTGAAAGATGCAGCTTGATGTATTGCAGCAACAAAGTTGTTTTACCAACACCTCTTGCTCCTTTTATTCCAATCAATCGGGCATTCCAATTGATTTCCTGCATGGCAGAGCGCACAAAGTCAAGGGGGGTATATAGCAGTTTTTGCTGAAATTTTTCGAATAGAGATTCCATTATTGTTTATTTTAGTGTACAAAATTAGTTATTTTTTGTACATTGGGATAAGCAAAATCGGTGTTTTTATTGAGGATTTTGGGTTAAGGTTAAGCGAGGGGGTTGCTTGGTCGGCAGCTTTGGCGATTGCCAAAGTTTGGGGGAAGGCGATGGAGGTTAATCGAGGGGGTTGCTTCGTCACCATATTTGGCTTAGGCCAAATATGGCTCCTCGCAAACTCATGATTGTAAGACGAGTTTACAAGGCAGGATCTGGGCTTGGAAAAGGGTATTGCAAGTGTGAGTTTGCGAGGGAGGCACGACCGAAGCAATCCCTTGGCCGCCAGGGCATAATTGGGTTTAAAGGCCTTTTGGGGCTTGGATAATTGTTTTTGGGGGATTTTGGGTGTGCGAAAAGGTTGCTTCGGAAGCAGCTATGGCGATTGCCAAAGTTTGAGGTGAAGGCGATGGGGGTTAATCGATGGGGTTGCTTCGTCGGCCTGATGGCTCCCGCCATC
>CAYTUA010000335.1:0-4344 GCA_964440855.1 uncultured Lentimicrobiaceae bacterium | reverse complement strand
AGCAGTTGTATAGGTATCGCCGGCATTTATTGCCATGGCAATGGTGGTGAACGTGCCAAAATCATTGGTTGTATTCCATTGCAGTTCAACTATATCAATGGCTGCATCACCTTGTACCACATCAGCTGATACCGAAACTGTGGTTGAAGATGCAATGTCAGTGGCGGGAGTTTGGGTGATGTTAGAAATTGATGGGGGGCTTGGCCCGCCAACATCCTCTAATTTATAAAGGTTAAATTTCCTTTGATTTGACGTATAAGCTGCAAACCTTGGACTACTGGCATTGTATTGTAACATTCTGGCCGTGACAGCAAGATTAGAAACCGTAAAAACATCACTGTCATATGTAATAGTCCAACGCTGATTGTCAGTAGTTACAGCGTCTACAATTTGTATATTGTTTGAAGATCCTGTGTATGAAACAAACTTATCGATCTCTTCATTGTAAATAGATTTGCCGCCCCCGTTGGTTTCAATATACCAAACAATAGATACTGAAGGATCGGTAATTGAACCTGCTGCCGGAGTAATAGCAGTTCGGTCGAGGAATGTACCGTTGTGTGTGTTGTTCATGGCGTATTCATCATTTGATTCGGCTATGACATAATACCCATCTGTTAGATCATCAATTGCTATGATTTTGTTAAAAGTGCCAGTACCCGAGTACTGCCCCAACACAACACTGCTCAACAGCAGCAGCGTAATGCTCATTAAAAAAGTAGTGAGTTTTTTCATAACGAAAGTGTTTAATTGTCTTGTATTTAATAATGTTTGATTATTCTATGTTTAGCAGAAATTTTAAAAATGTGCAAAATAACGCTTAATCGATGTTTCATATATTAACATGATGTTAAGATTCCTCAATCCAAAATAAGCTTGGTTGTGTGGATGCCATCGTTCGTTCTTAAGTTTACTATGTATATTCCTGCATTCAGTCCGGTATTTAGAACCGTCTTTTGGTTTAAATTTAAGTCTTGGTTAAAAACCAATTGGCCACTAAGGCTGTAAATTTTTATGTCAATAAGCTCGTTTACAGCTGATTCAACGATAATACTTTTACCCTCAGCACGAATAACAGGTTGGGTGGCAGACTGCTCATCCATCCCCACCAACAACTTAATCGAAATATCGTCCAATCGGATTTCGGCCCTTGGGCCATTGTCGCCCTCCACGTGGTAGTATTTCCATAGGAGTTGAATGTAAGGATCAAGAAATTCCCCGAACAGCGGGTACCAGGTGAATTCAGCACTATGTCCGCTCTCTGACGAAATGTAAACCATTGGTTCGGCAGGGTTCCAATCCTGAAACTCCCCCTCTATGCCGTATCGGTACATTAGCCTGATGGCATAGGTGCGTTCATTGGCTGACAGGGTTGCTGCAGTCCATTTGATTTCCCAACTTGGGCTTTTTGTTTCGGGCATACCTATGGCCAGAAGCAATCCACCTAAGTCGCGGCCACGGCCTGTATTGATAAATGAAATGCCATCCTCAGCAAGGCCATTTATACGCGAGCGCCTGCTGTTGTTATAAGGATAACCAATTGAATTGAAATCATCCTCGTGGTAATCGTCATGCGGGATAAAATAGGCATACTCCAGTGGGTCGTCCTGTTTGGGGTCGGATTTATCGCTTTGCAGAAATAGCATATGTTCAGGAGAACTGTATTCCGGTTCATTGGGGTCCCAATAATTGAAGCTGAATGAATACGCAGGATTATTGAATTTACTCAAATCAAGTGGTTTAGGGTAAACCAGCACCCTGAATATTGTTTCGACAGCTTCATTTTGGCCGTCGCTGGCAGACAGTATAATATAGGAGTCGCCCCTTTTGACAGGGCTTACAGTCAATATGTTTCCATTCACTGTTGCACTTACCAAAGTGGGGTTGCTGCTTTGGGCACCAAAAGTAAGCGGTTCGTTTTCCGGGTCGGAGAAAAGCGTATTCAGATCAATCGTTAGGCCGTCAGCCTCTTCAATCATTTCCTGAAAAGGCACTGTGCCAATCACTTCGGGGGGCAGGTTCACACCGCTCATCACCTGTCCATCCAGGGCAAAATTGTTGAATGTTACCCTGTTGCCATCTTCCGCCCCCATATCATTGCCATCAAACCGGATGCGCACACGGAAATGGGGGTTGTTGCCTGCTTCAGCAATATCAGAGAAGTCAACCTGAACCAATTGATAAAAAATGCCGAGATTGTAGGTTGTCTGCGAAAGTCCTTCACCGGTCCAGTTTGTTCCTGAAGCGTCCACATTGTAGTCAATCAACAGGGCATCGGCAGCCCCTTCATCAATGGCAGCAAAACTAAAGGCAATATTATCAAATCCTGAGGTGGGCAGGTCAAAATAGAGGGTGTTTTCGCCACCATCACCAGTAAAAGGTTGTTTGATCTGCAGGGCACGCATATCGGTTTGGTCAAATGGGATGCCACTGTTTCCATTGGGCCTGTAGTTGAGTGGGGTAGGGGCATTGCGCCTTTCCATGGAAGCTTTGCGCCAATTGGGGTGGTCCTCGTCAAAAGGATAACCTTCCAATGCTGAATGAAAAGTCAGCAAACCACCTTCATTCAATGTATAGCTGCTTTCGATGTCGGTTAAAGGTGTATCATTGGGCAGCTCACCATCAAACAGCCAAAAATGGATCAGGTTTTCCTGGGCTGCCAATCGGCCAGGCATGTATCCTGAAATTATGGTTATCAGTAGCAAAGCTGGCAAAAGTAATCGTTTTTGCATGTGCGGGATCTTTTAATACGTGGTTGAAAATAGTGCGTTTGGTTTAACCCACTAAAGTACAATTATCCTGCTTTGGGAATCAGGATTTTTATTAAAACATATACACAGCTTAAGTGATTGATATTAAATCTTGATGATGTATTTGCTGATTGTTTTAGCACCGAAGCTTAAACGCAAAACATAGGTCCCTGGCGCGCAATCCCTCAGGTTGAGGTGGGTTTCGTCACAGTCAATCTTATGAAGAAAGAGACCTTTACTGTTTAATAGTTCGATTTTGTCGGGTTTTACTTTTGTTTCAAAGTATAAGAAACCGTTTGTCGGGTTGGGATAAATTGCGATACCAGCTTCATGATTTTCGCGCATATCATTAATCAGTGGCAGTTCAAATTCATAGAGGCTACCACTATTTGCCTTTGCTTTTTCTTCTGTCATATATAATTTGCGGTCACCAGCAAAAACGAGGGATTCGACCTGACCCTGAGGGGTTGAAAAATAAAACGTCGTCATTTGCCCCTCAAAAAAGCGGTCACCGGGATAGTTTGTAAAAACAACCACCTTGGTTCTGGTAAGTAAAGCCAGCTCCCCCGTTGATTCATTATAGTCTGCCGCCGTAACGCGGACTTCCTCATTTGTGTTTCCCAAATAAACCGAATCAATCAGCATAGCCGTGTGCTCGCCGGGGGTGGCAGGCAATCGGTACATTTTGCAATAACCGTTTAAAGGATTGGACCTGTTTTTTGTAAACAAATACAGCATGCCTTCACGCCATACAACACCTTCAATATCATAATTTTGATTGTTTGGCGGAGGTGGAAAAGCCGTTTGGTCTTCAAGATGGAAGTCGATGATATCGGCTTCAATAAAGTCGCCCTCTACAAGGTCAGGGTTGGGGATGCGATACATGCGCAGGTCTTGCCGGTCGTTGTTGTTATTTCCTGCATCGCTGATGTAGATGTTCTTTTCCGAATCCATGGCCAGGTCTTCCCAGTCAACGTTCAAAGCATTGTACACTGTCAGTTGCCTTACCAAGTTTCCTGAAGTGTCAAAGCAAAAAAGTTCGTTGGTATTGCCGGCATCATTGTGCGACCAGAGCCTGTTAGGGGCCGTGATGGCCAGACCGGAGCTTTCGTCCAATTGATCAGGGAGCACAGCAATGGCTTTTGCCTGAATAACAAACTGTCCGGAAGCTGTTGGTTTAAGAAGCAGGAAGAAAAACAACAAAACCAGGAGGATGATTAATAATACCCTCCATCTTTTTAAGCTGTAATCATGGTTGTAAATCGTTGTTTTAATTGGCATTTTCGCTGAATTATTTGTTCGTTTTGTGCCTAATGAATATTTTCTCCTGCATCCAGTTTTTGTATGGGTTTGATTTCAAATACGCATTATAGTAACGGACATCATTGGTACCCTCCTTGCCAAGCCAATCCGGTTTATCAAAATATTCATCTTCCGAGGCCAGTTCAATTTCTGCAATTACCAAACCCGCATTCTTTTCATGAAACTCATCCACTTCAAAGGTGTGATTGCCAAACTGCATATAATGACGCGTTTTGCTGATAAGATGTGGCTCGCAAAGTTTAAGCAGTTCCTTTGCGTCAGCTACTTCAAT
>CAYTUA010000334.1:0-2546 GCA_964440855.1 uncultured Lentimicrobiaceae bacterium | reverse complement strand
TTCGGGAGGTGCCAGCGTGGGGGTTTATCCCGCGCACAAAAGCTGGCGTTGGCCGATTGGCTCACCGGCCATCTACTCAATTACCGCCCGGTATTTCTTTTAATTCATAATTTGTGCTTCGTCCACCACCCGGTTCTTTGTATAAGATATTCTTCTTTATTAAATCCTGAATATCCCGAAGTGCCGTATCTTGTGAGCACTTGTTAATTTTCCCCCATTTTGAGGTTGTCAACTTTCCGTCAAATCCATCAAGCAGTCTGTTTATTATTTTTTGCTGTCTGTCATTGAGATTTGTGGTAGCATGTAATTTCCAAAATGCTGCTTTATGGAGTATTGTCGATAAAGTTACTTCGGTGGAGTCAATAGCATTTATTAAACATTGCAAAAACCATAAAATCCATGCTGTTATATCTGAATTTGCTTTTTGTGCTATTTCAAGTTTTTCATAATACTGTTTTCTTTCCACTTTGATTTGTGCAGACATACTATAGAACCGCCTGGTGCTTTTGTCGGAACGTGCCAATGTCATATCAGCAATTGCCCTGCTCATTCGGCCGTTTCCATCATCGAATGGGTGAATTGTTACGAACCAGAAATGCGCAATAGCTGCTTTGAGGACCAAATCTATCTCACGCTCGTTTTCAAACCAGTTTAAAAATTTTATCATTTCTAATTCTATCCTGTCAGCGCCTGGAGCTTGATAGTGTACTTTTTCTTTTCCCATAGGCCCGGATACAACTTGCATAGGGCCAGTTATGTCTTTTCTCCAGTCGGCAACGGTGATTTTAGTAAGATTACTCCAGCCTGAAGGAAACATGGCTGCATGCCATCCAAACAGTCTGTTTTTAGTTAATGGCAAATCATATTTTTGAGTAGCGTCAAGCATCATTTCAACGATGCCTTCAACATGGCGCTCCGATTCAATTGCTCCTGCAATTTCAATTCCCAGTCGCCGGGCAATTGAAGAACGTACTTGTTCAATATCCAGAAACTCGCCTTCGATTTCTGATGACTTAATAACATCTAAAGTAAGCGTGTTCAATACAGCTTCATTTTGTAAATCAAAACCAAGCGATTCCATTTTCCCAAGAAGTCGGCCCTGCTGATTTCTGGCTTCACCCAGTTTTACCATCACTTTCTTGTTGTCCCAGGTGAAATCTGTCCAGTTTTCTTTATCGTGTATATAGATGTTCATTCTCCGCATTTTATGCGACAAATATACGACTTATTCTCCGCAAATGAAACTTTCTCCGCAAAATATGCCTGGATTAGTGGTGTTAAACTCCGCACTGTCGTTTTTTCTGACTAAGGGTTTGGCAGTCTGTTTTTGTTGCCTGTTTCAAAGTGCTTTTCTGACAAGTCCACCAGCGCGGCAATGATTGCAAATCATCGCCAGCAGGTGTTGCGATTCCATGTGTTATTGTTTGTGAGGGTTTTCAAAATTTTTAATATCCATCAATAAATCACGTATTTATGAAATTGAGATGCTCAATAACCAAGCTGGATTTAGCAGTTTTTCTGATAAAAATCATCGTCCTCTAGTATAATTCTGTCAGGTACAAATAGCCCTCGAACATATGGTTTACCCATATATTGCTCTTGTCTTGCGGAAAAAGCCTATAATATTCCGCATTCGGATACAAAACAATCTGTTGCCCTGTTCTTACATAGTTATTTGTATTGGCGTAGGCCGGAGATTCAAATTCAGGCAAAACGTTTCTGACAATTTTTTCCAGTTTTTTACCGAGGTATTTTTGAAATTTTCTGCTTGCTTTTTCAGTAGGCTTGTCTAAACTGTTATAAACATTTGTCATGACAATTCTTCTAAAAAAAGGTTCCTTTCTGATGGTTTCTCTGGCATTTGTAAAGGGGCTTAATTCAACAAAATCGCCAACAGTCTGAATTGAAAAAGGGGCCTGTGGCACCCAGTCCTCCGCATTGATTACGGTTAAGGCCCAACCGTCTTTAACCATATGCTCATAATCATAGGCAAAATATAAGTTGCCCGGTTTTGGAGCGGCACTGCAATAGGTTTTGAAGTGTATTTCCTGGGGGATCTCCCCTTTTTCCTTCCCTTTTGATATCATGGCTGTCAGCAGGTAAGCAATTGCCCCTCCCTGACTATGACCCATAATATAGAAATCCTGATACCCTGCCTGAAAAAGCGAATCAATTTTGGGCAGCATATCGCGCGAAAGGAAAGCCGTGGCTATCAACCATCCCGTATGCACGGCCGCCCTGTGATCATCGCTAAGATGATAATCGAACACAAAATCGTTGCTGATTTTCAAAGTGCCTGTAGCAGGCACCATCGCTGCATAAAAATTGTCGAGCCAGCTTACCTGCTTTGCTGTGGTGCCGCGGATGCTGATGCAAGCCATTTTATCTTCCGAAACCCACAAATCCCACCTGTTGTCCAAACCTATTTCCGGTGACCTGTAAATCATTTGAAATTTTTCCGGTGCCGGCAGGTCCGGGTTATACAACGAATCGCTTTGCCTGCTGGAGACTTTAAGTAGTTCAAGAAACTCTTCCTTATCGAAGCC
>CAYTUA010000333.1:0-4255 GCA_964440855.1 uncultured Lentimicrobiaceae bacterium | reverse complement strand
CAAAGCAATAATGAAGAGGGCGGTTCGAGCGGCATCGCCGGTGGCGAAGGCAGTCAGGGAAGGCCCGATGGACTCAGGGAAGTGCAACGTTATGACGGGCAGGGTGGCCGCGGCGATGGCCCTTCATTCAGCCTTGGCGGAAGGGGATCGAAATACCTGGAAAGGCCCAGCAGCGATTTTAAGGAGCAGGGCGATGTGGTAGTGGATATTTGGGTGGACCGCAGCGGAAATGTAAAAAGGGCGGCAGTTAGCCCAAGGGGAACAACCATACTCGATGCCAACCTGCGCAATACGGCCGTAAAAGCTGCTTACAATTCCACCTTTAGCGAAGACCCAAAAGCCCCTGACCTTCAAAAAGGCACGATTACCTACACCTTTATTATCAGGCGGTAAATCTATTGGTTTTCAAGAATTATCCCTTCATTAAGCTTGTTTTCCGAATGGGCCACTGCACACGCAATGGTAGAGTCACCGGTGATGTTCACCACGGTACGAAGCATATCCAGTGGCCTGTCAACCGCAAAAATCAAGGCGATGCCTTCTGTTGGAATCCCCACTGAAGTGAGTACAATTACGAGCATAATCATACCAGCACCTGGTACAGCCGCCGACCCTATAGAAGCCAGTGTGGCTGTAAGCACAATCGTCAGCTGCTGCAAAATGGTGAGGTCCATCCCATAAATCTGCGCCAGAAATACCGCCGCCACCGCTTGGTACAAACTGGTGCCATCCATATTGATGGTAGCACCCAAAGGCAGCACAAAACTGCTGATTTCCTTTTTTACCCCCAGTTCATTTTCACAACATTCCATGGTCATGGGCAGGGTAGCCGCGCTGGAGCTGGTTGAAAAAGCCAACAACTGGGCAGGGGCAATGCCCTTTAGGAATTGCCTGAACTTAATGATGGTGAAAGAACTGATTGCCAGCGGATAAACAACAAATACCAGCAACAGCAACCCAATCACAACCGTAAGGGCATACATGCCCAATGAGCCAAAGAGCACGAGTGTATCAGCGGGGTTTTCGCCAGCCACATCCACCGTTATGGAAGCTATCAGGGCAAAAACACCATAAGGGGCGGTGCGCATAATCACATGAATCATCATCATGACCACCTCATTCAGGGATTCGAAAAACAACCTGACTGCCAAGGTTTTATCGCGAGGCAAGAGAATGATGCAGATACCAAAGAGTAGGGTGAAAAAAATCACCTGCAACATACTGCTGTTGGTTGATAAGGCGCTGAAAATATTATCCGGCACCAGATCGACGACAAATTGAAGAGGGCCGCTGCTTTCGGGCACTGCGGACACATTGGACTTATACTGCTCTTGAAATTCGAGCGCTTTGTCAGCTGGGAGCAATTTGCCCGGACGGGTAATATTCACCACAAAAAGTCCGATGGTGATTGCGATAACTGTTGTAACCAGATAAAATCCAATGGTTTTAAAACCAATACGCGACAATTTTGAAATATCGCTCAGGTTCGAAAGCCCACTGATGAGCGAAACCACAATCAAAGGAACGGCAATTAATTTCAACAGGTTGATAAAAATCGTTCCCCAGGGCTTAATCCAGTCTGTTGTGAAACTTCCCCATCCAAAATGCACGGCCATTACGCCAAATACGATGCCGGCAGCCATCCCCATGAGTATGAGCCAGTGAAATGCAATTTTCTTGTTTCTCATTGTTTATCGCAATTTTTTTAGCCGCAAAATAATTTCCGCACAAACGCTTTGACGAAAGGGCATATCAGGCGGCCCGTTAAGAAAATGTTCAAAAGTAACCAATTTTGCGGAAGATAAAAGCACGGCTTACAACCTAAAAATCACTTATTTTGTAGGGCAATCAAAACAAATTTGAAATTATGACAAACCCAAAGCGCATTGGCATCCTTTCGGCAGGTGGCGATTGCCCAGGCATCAATGCGGCCATTCGTGGCGTTGGCAAAACGGCCATCGTTCGCCACAATATGGAAGTAATCGGAATTTCATCCGGTTTTCTTGGATTGATTAACCTGGATTATACCCCATTATCCGAAAATCATTTGTCAGGGATTTTAACCCTGGGCGGAACCATTTTGGGCACTTCGCGTGAAAAACCTTTCAAAAAAAACGGCAAGCCCGATGTTGATAAACCTGATATCATTAAAAAGAATTACAAGAAACTGGGGTTGGATTGCCTGGTTTGCATAGGCGGCAACGGCACCCAAAAAACTGCCAACCTGCTATCCGAGGCAGGGCTAAACGTGATTGGCATCCCCAAAACCATCGACAATGATGTTTGGGGCACCGATTTCACTTTTGGTTTTGACTCGGCTGTAAATATTGCCACCGATGCCATCGACCGCCTGCACACCACCGCCAACTCGCACAAACGCATCATGGTGATCGAAGTAATGGGCCACCATGCCGGTTGGCTGGCCTTGTATGCAGGGGTGGCCGGTGGGGGCGATGTGATATTGATGCCCGAAATTAAATACAACCTCAAAGCTGTAAACCGCTATCTGCTCGATCGGGCCTTCAAGAAAAAACCCTATTCCATCGTGGTGGTGGCCGAAGGCATTGACAAACCAAAAACAAGTGCCTCAGCGGCAGATTATATTTCGACCATGATCGAAAAAGGAACCAAAATAGAAACCCGTAAAACCATACTCGGATATCTGCAACGTGGTGGAAGCCCCTCTCCAATGGACCGCATACTGGCTACCCGTTTCGGCTCACATGCTGTTGATTTGATTGCCAATGAAGATTATGGCAAAATGGTTATCAACAAAAACAACCAAACACAGGCCATACCACTTGCCGAAGTAGGTGGTAAGATACGCCTGGTACCTGAAAACCACTCGCTTATCGAAAAGGCCCGGTCACTAGATATTTTCATGGGCGACAATTAGTTACCTTAGGATCATAAACCAGTAAACTATTTGAAATTATGCTGATACTTATATGTGGTTCTTTGTTGGCTGCAAGCCTTGCCGGAAGTGCTTTTTACTCCTGGGTTATGCTCTTGTCGGGAAAATTCCGGACAGTTTTTATCATGCCGGCTTATGAAAAGGATCCACCCGAAAAAGGCAAATCGTGGTTTTTACTACAATCTATTGGCTTGTTCCTTGCTGCATTAATTGTTGTGATGCGCACCTGGCAACTCAGCGAGGGACATACCGACAATGTTATCAACAACCTGATCTATGCCGTTTCAGGCTTTTTACTGATAAGAGCAGTTGGCGAATTCAAGCATATGGGTTTGTTCAAATCCAACAAATCAGGCGAGTTCGCACGTATCGATACCAAAGTGCTCACACCTATGTCCTATCTGATGTTTTTGTTGTCGCTGGTGCTGCTGTAGCATCAGAAAAACCACCTGTAGGAAATGCTTAAATTCCGCCCCGGCATGGGGAAACCGCGGTCTTCCACCCGCGAAAGGTGATCGCGGTAAATTGTATTCAAGGCGTTGTCAACACGCAAAATAAGCACATGCCTTCCCCCTTTGTTCAGCCTGAAACCTGTATTGAAACCCAGCAATGTATAACCTTCGGTGATTGCTTCGTCGGGGGCCACACGGTCCTGCCGCGATACAGCCTGAACCTTTCCACCAATCCATCCAAAGCCAAAATCGTATTCCAGCTCTGCAGAAAAGCGAAAGGGAGGTATGACCGGCAAAAATTCACCGGTGCTGCTATTGTTTATACGCCTGCCATTTACATAATCCATTGTAGAAATAAGGTTTAAGCCCTTCAATAATTCCGATTTCAAACTCAATTCACCACCCATCAGCATGGCTTCAGCCCCTTCGTATTGGTAAATGGCATAACCCGACGGCTCATCCGTTTGGCCCGTTGGGGTGAAAATGATGAAATTGCGGAAATAATTAACAAAACCGGCCAACTCAATGGAAGTTTTCCCAAAGGTATAATTCATAAATAGATCCCCCCCGTGGCCAATTTCGTCTTTTAATTCGGTATCGCCTTTTTCATAAATCCCGGCACCAAGATGGGCCCCGTTGGCAAACAGCTCTTCGATGGAAGGGTTGCGGTGCGAACGGGCAAATTGCCCGCCCAGCTCGAAACCGGGCAAAGGCCTGTGGTTCAATCCTATTGAACCGGAATAGTTTACGGAAGTACGCGACATATCAACAGTGGTAAAAGTGGAATTTGGCATGGCTGCTGCGTTTTGAACATCCAGGCGCACCCCAAACTGAAGCCGCATGATGTTTGAAAGCGGTACTTCCTGAAAAGTGAATAATCCGGCAGTAA
>CAYTUA010000332.1:0-8090 GCA_964440855.1 uncultured Lentimicrobiaceae bacterium | reverse complement strand
TACTGCCAGAAAACAGAATCGAAACGTGTTCTCAGAATTATGTCATACTTTTGATGGATACAATTTCGTAACCGAGGGGGTAGCTAAATAATTACGTTTTAGTTTTCATTTTGATATGGTGTTAAATTAAACATGCCGCGAATATAGGGTATGGGAAATGCCGTTGTCAAAATTATTTGATGGATGCAACGTTTAGAAGGATAACTGCTGGGGTTTTTTTATTATTCGTAAAAAAAAGCAGTGAATTTATCAGGCTACGAAATTTGATGCAGACGATTGATGAAATAATCTTTTCGCCGTGACGAAATAGGCACTTTCATGCCATCAATCAAAACGATCTGACCAATGACCCCTTTTTCAAGGCTGGCTACATAATTTAAATTGACAATGTGTGAATTATGCACGCGGCAAAAACCGGAATCATTGAGCATCTCATCGAAGTCTTTTAAAGTCCTCGTAACCATTATTACCTGCTTGTCGCTAAGATGCACCTTGGTGTAATTTTCGTCCGATTCGAAACGCACAATATTGTCAAGGCGCAGCACATACATATTGCTGGACGTATTAAGGATGATTTTTCTGTTTTTTGGTAGTTGTTCTATATTTTCCTCAACGGTTTCAATCCGCTGGCCCAACTGCTCATCAATTTCGAACTGGCTGAACACCTTCTCTAATGCGAATTTCAATTCTTTGGGATTTACCGGTTTTAGCAGATAATCAACAGCACTCAATTTGATCGCGTTCAGGGCATACTGATCATAGGCAGTTACGAAGATCAGTTTGAAAGGGATTTTCTTAAAGCGCCTTAATAAATCAAATCCGGTTCCATCTGGCATGCGAATATCCAAAAACACCAATTGTGGATCGGCCTTGCCTATCAGCGTATAGCCAGCATGTACCCCATCAGCTTCACCTATCAGACGTATTTCGGGACAATAGAACTCAAGCAGATTTTTAAGTGCCTGTCTGGCATTCACTTCATCATCAATGATAACAGCTGTTATTTCCATATTTCCTATGTGGCTTTCAAAAGTAATACAAATGGATTATATTTCTGGCTTATTGGGCTTTTGTTGGCATAAAACGAAAAGGCATATCAAACATTACCCTGGTTCCTTTCACCTGCCCATCTTCCATAATCTCCTCTATGATAAATTGAGGCTTTGACTTAATATCCTTGTGCAAATGAAACAATCGTTCACGGCAAATTTTTATCGAAAGTGAATGATGCAGCATTTGTGATTGTGTTTTGTTCTCTTTAGATTTAGTCAACCCGATCCCATTATCACGGATTTCAAATCGTATTACCTTACCAATCAGGGTATAACGTACATGTATTATTCCCTTCTTCTTTTGAGGCATCAGGCCATGCTCAATGGCATTTTCCAGAAATGGCTGTGCCAGCATTGGCGGAACAAAAGTAATGTCAGGCAGCATATCTGGATCCACCTCACAAATAAAATCAAAGCCTTGCTCAAAGCGTAGTTTCTGCAAATCAACAAATAAGGTCATGGTTTCAATCTCCTTCTCCAGACTTATGTATTCATGACGGCTGTTGTCGAGTATTAGTCTGATCAATTTTGAAAAGTCGGACAAAAACTGGCCGGCTTCCTGGGGCTGGTGGGCATAAATATAATTTTGAATAGCCGTAAGAGAGTTAAATATAAAATGGGGATTCATCTGCAAGCGCAGCAAGGTATGACTGAGGGCCACATTTTGCATTGAAAGCTTGATATCCCTGAGGTGTAACCACCAAAGATAAACTATTACCAAAATTGTAAGCAAAGAAACGATTGCTATAAACCACCAGGTTTTATACCAGGGCAAGTCAATTATTAACTTTAATTCAGCCTCCTGCGTGCTCAGGTTGCCAAACTGATCGCCTGTGCGCAACCTGAATATATAATTTCCGGCAGGTACATTGGTGAAGTTGGCCGTCCGCTGTCCCTGTTGGAGTTTCACCCACTTATCATCAAAATTTTCAAGTTTATAGTAAAATTGGTAAGCACTATTTTGTTGCCAGGCGTCTGTTCCGAAATGTATGGCAAAAAAGTTCTCCTTATACCCAAGCCTGATCTCTTTGATATTGCTTAGCCCGTTGAGGGCTGTACCATCTGAAAAATCCATATAGGTTAGAAAAACACGCGGAAAAACATGTTCAAAACCCAATATATTTGGATCAATAACTGCTAGTCCATTTTCGCCTCCAATGATAAAACGACCATCATCAAGCTTATGTGCTGCACTTTGATTTCCCCTAAACCTGGTTTCTACTATCATGCTGTAGTCTGTAAGCCAGCCCTTTTCTGTTTGGTACCGCATCAACCCACGTTCTGTAAGCAGCCAAAGGGCTTCACCTTGTGCAAGCATTTTATACACCTGCAGACCTTCATTAGGATGTGGAAATTTAACCTTTAGAAAACGGTCATTTGCTTCATCATACTGATAAAGCCCATTTGAAGCAACCCAAATAACTCCACGATAGTCCTCAACAATGTGGTTGACAGATGCAGCCGCGAACCCTCCCTCCGGGTTGAGTTGATCGTAATAGGACTTGCAGTAATTGCTGTCGGCTTTATAATAATGTATCCCCGATTGGGTGGTGCCCACCCACAGCCTGTTATTCGAATCACGAAAAAGGCTTGTAATCAATCTTGAATTATAAGGGTCAGCAAAACAATCTTTCAAATACCTGGCAAATTCGTTTGTTTCGACATCAAAAACGGTTAATCCGGGGCCGCCCCAAAATCCCAGGTATAAATCTCCTTCCTGATCAAATTCAAGGTCATTATACCAGTCTTCGGTCAGGCCTGTTTTGTTATACCTAAAATTATAAAATTTATTGTTTCTGGTATCAAATCTTGAAAATCCCCTCCCCGACCAAAAGCCAATATACAGGTTTCCATATGTGTCTGCTAGCAGGCACTTAATATTGTCTGCAATAAGCTCATCTGTATTGGTAGTGGTGTATCTGGTGAATTCTTTGTTTTTTAGGTTAAACAAATTTAAACCTGCGTCTGAAGTCGCCACCCACATATTGTTGTTATCAGCTGATTCAATGGCCGTAATACGAGTGGAGGAAGGTGATGATTCATAGCCCGGAATCCTGAAGTAGTATTGCACGCCCTCTTTGGCAGGCAAATACACCGAAACCCCATTTTCGTGTGAAAACCAAATACGGCCAACACGGTCTTCAAAGAGCTTGTAAATGCGTTCGCCACCTATTGCCTCCGGGTCATCATTGCTTACCTGATAATGCCAGATGGAATTCGATTTCCAATCAAAATGTAAGGCGCCAAATCCACTGCCCACCCAATAATTTCCCTTTCGGTCCTTAATCATATCATAAACAGATCCATGCAAATACCGAAAGAAGTTGTTTGAATCTTTATTGTAGATGTACAAGCCATCAAAACCGCCCATCCACAGTGGACCGTTACCATCCTGAAACACAAAACTCAGGTCGTAATCTCGCTTGCCACCTCCACTGAGGTCCTCAGCCCTTTTCAATGTGGTCAATGTACTATCTGAATGGTTAAATAACATTGGTCCGCGCCCCCTGCCCCCTAAAAAAATATCCCCTTCATAATCCTTAAAAAGAGCATGATAAGGATAATAAGGTTGGGTAACCGGCCCGTGCTGTGCGATAGGGGTAAAATTACGCGTTACCCTGTTATACTTTCCTAAAGTTCCGTCCAGCATGGAGAGCCAAATTGTGGTATCCCCTTCAGGCAACAGAGCCCTGATATGCAAACTATCTGAATTTGTCTTTCCGTTGTTGCTACCACCCAAAAGCAGCTCGAATTCATCCAGGCTTTCATTATAGGTGCTGAGGCCTTTTGATGTTCCAATTAATAGCATACCATTAATATCCAGCGCCAAATCGTTGATATAATCGTCCGCTAATCCATCGTGGGATACAGAAGTATAAACCTTGGTCTCGAAACCATCAAATCGGGCTATACCTTTTTGTCCGCCAAACCAAATATAGCCTGTCCGGTCCTGCAGCATATCGTTTACGCGACCTATCGGGTTATTTTTTAATAAAGTAAATTGTTGAAACCGGGCATAAGGTTCTGGAAGCAGCTCAAGATGCAACGGCACTTCGTTTTGGGCGAACGCACATTTCGCAATGAATAATATAAACACAAGCAACAAGGCAGCTTTTCTCATAGGAATGAAAACTAAAAGTGCCTAAAATTACAAAGTTTAATCGCTACCCATTACTTTACAGTGTTTTTTTGGGCAACAAAGAAAATAATTTACCAAGAAAGCAATTTCAAACCATTAGTCCTCAACCGAAAGGCCCATATTATCCTCACAGTTGCAGGTAATACTCTTGTTGTACATCTCCATGGCTTTCAGACTCATACCCATACTGGAGAAGCCGCCATCGTGAAAAAGGTTCTGCATCGTCACCTTACGTGTAAGGTCGCTGAAAAGGGTGATGCAGTAATCGGCACATTCGTCTGCAGTGGCATTGCCAAGTGGTGACATGCGTTCGGTAAAATCCATCAGGCCGGTGAACCCTTTGACACCGCTACCTGCTGTAGTTGGCGTGGGGCTTTGCGAAATGGTATTTACCCTGATCTTTTTTTCGCGTCCATAGATATAACCAAAACTGCGTGCAATACTTTCGAGCAGTGCTTTCGCATCGGCCATATCGTTGTAACCATAAAGGGTGCGCTGGGCGGCAATATAAGAAATTGCCAAAACCGAACCCCAATCGTTGATGGCATCCATTTTACTGGCTACTTGCAGCATCTTATGAAAAGAAATGGCGGAAATGTCCATTGTTTTGGCGTAAAAATCATGATTCAAGTCATTGTAAACTTTTTTCTTACGCACATTCAACGACATACCAATTGAATGCAACACAAAATCCACCTTACCACCAAGCACATCCATACTTGTTTGAAAAACATTGGTCAAATCAGCAATCGAAGTTGCATCGGCCGGAATAATGGTGGCATTGCATTTAGCAGCCAATTCGTCCAACTCGCCAAAGCGTAAAGCTGTTGGTGTATTGCTTACGGTAAATACTGCGCCTTCATCATAAGCGCGTTCGGCAATTTTCCAGGCGATAGACTTGTTGTCGAGTGCGCCGAAAATGATGCCTTTTTTTCCTTTTAAAAGATTGTAGGCCATAATATCAGGTATGGGTTAATTTCAGTTTTTTCGGCTGCAAATATACAACTTTGATTAGATTCGATCTAAATAGAGTCTGTCCATAAAGTCTGGTGTTTGGACTATAATGTTCGAGTTCAAGGCTTGCGCAGTTTTGAAAATCAAGGAGTCCCGGAACTTCGGGATGACTGTTTTCAAAACAAGCATAACGCAGAAATCGGACATTATAGACAAACACTAAATAGCTATGGTGTTGATATTTATTTGTTTAGAATATCATAAAAAAAAGTATTTTCTTACTCTTTTGCGTAAAACAGCCAGGTTTTCTTATCCCACAATCAGTTCGCGTGCAGCTTCCAGCGAGGCAGGTGTTGGCGCATCATCGCTTAGCATGCGGGCAATTTCTTCAACCCTTTGCTTGTCGGACAAGCGGGTAATCATAGAGGTAGTCCGTTGTGCATCATCGCGTTTATAAACAAGAAAATGGTGCTTTGCCTTGCCGGCAATTTGCGGCAGGTGCGTAATACTGATCAATTGCATTCGTTGCGACATGGAGGCCATGATGCGGCCTACTTTTCCCGCAATTTCCCCCGAAACACCTGTATCTATTTCATCAAATATAATGGTTGGCATAAGCTTCCTGGCCGAAATCAAACTTTTAATAGCCAACATAAGCCGCGACATTTCACCTCCGGATGCAATTTTAGCCATATCCTCCAAATTGCCACCTTTATTGGCTGTAAAAAGAAATTGAACCCGATCAAATCCAGTTATTGAAGCCTGACCAAGTTGTTCCATCTTCACCTGAAAGCGGGCATTTGGCATTCCTAAATTCAGTAGAATTGACTGAACGGCTTCTTCCAGTTGCGGGCTGGCTGCGGCACGGCTCTTCGAAAGCTCATGACCCAATTTATGTAGCTTTTCAGTCAATTGGTGCTGCTTCTTCCGAAGTTTATTCAATTCATCACCCAAATAGCTGATTGACAACAATTTTTGTTCAAAACCATCCTTTACCTTTAATAAATCAGCTGGATTTACAAGCCGGTGTTTATGCAAGAGGTGATTAATATCATCTAATCGCTGGCTTAGCTGCTCAATTTCAGATGGATTAAACTGGGTTTCGGATTCAAAACGTTTTAGCTCATCAGCTAAATCCTTCAATTCAATTTGGCAGCTATTGGCGCGCGCAGCCAATTCCGAAACAGCAGGAAGATAAGGTTCAATCTTTCTCAATGCTAATGTCAAGGCCGTCATGCTGTGCAACATATTTGTGTCGCCATCTTCCAGCAACTGGTTTGCCTGATAGAGGGATGAGGCTATTTCACTTGCGTGGTTCAATGCAATCAGTTTTGCCTCAATCTCCTCATATTCCCCTTCTTGCACGTTCAATTTATCAAGTTCATCAAATTGAAAACGAACGAAGTCCTCTTCGGCCTTTTGTTTATGCTCCTTCTCAACCAAATTTGCAATTTCATTGGAAACCATGCTATGATCAACAAAAACAGCCTCAAACTCCTGGCGCAAACTGGCATTGGAAGCCAAGTCGTCCAGTATTTTCAATTGAAAGGATGCTTCTGACAATTGCAGCGACTCATGCTGCGAATGCACATCTACCAGCCTGCTGCCCAGCTCCTTCATGAGCACTAGGTTTACCGGGCT
Organism: uncultured Lentimicrobiaceae bacterium; assembly: GCA_964440855.1. Taxonomy (GTDB): domain Bacteria; phylum Bacteroidota; class Bacteroidia; order Bacteroidales; family F082; genus CALAZZ01. Next base: position 1,304 of record CAYTUA010000332.1, on the reverse strand, counting down.
GTCGTTGATAAAAGCGCGTGATTTGCCGCTGGCTGCTATTTCGCGTCGCATAATGCATTCATCACCTCTGTCAAGTTCATTTTCGATAAAAAAAGACTGTAGTTCCAATTCAGAAACATCAAATATTGCCTCAACAATACATTTTTGGTCTTTGTCCATCAAAATGCTGGTGTCAGCACGCTTGCCCAACACCAAGCCCAAAGCTCCCAGCAATATGGATTTTCCGGCACCGGTTTCGCCAGTAATAGCCGAAAAACCACCCTCAAAGGCAATATCAAGGTGTTCAATTAAGGCATAATTGCTGATGCGTAGCTTTTTAAGCATAGTTTTGAGCTTTGGGCAAATGTAAGAAGACTTTTTTTAATTGCTGCTTTCTATCATTATTTCCAGTTTTCTCATGTAAGTTGGATGCAATTATGTCCAAAAACAATATGGCAATCCATTTTGTATATCCCTGATTATCATCAATAAAAACCAAGCTTTAATTGATGCCTGTGAATACTTTTTTAATTCAAAGTAACCCTCCTTTTTATAAATGTTTATATTTGCTAATTCGTGTAAAATATAGAAATCAACCACTCCCAAATATTAAAACTTTTATAATGGCAGACAAACCCAAGTTCAATGTGCTGATTGTGGACGACAGGCCTGAGAACCTGCTTACCCTTGAAGGCATACTCGAAAGTGATGATTTAAACATCCTCAAAGCCGGTTCGGGCAATGAAGCCCTTGGCATTTTGCTTGAGCACAATGTCGCACTGGTGCTTATGGACGTGCAAATGCCGGGTATGGATGGCTTTGAAGTTGCTGAGATAATGCGCAGCAGCGAACGCACAAAATTTATCCCTATCATTTTTGTAACGGCTATTAGCAAACAGCGGCAACATATCTTTAAAGGCTACGAATCGGGCGCCGTTGATTACCTCTATAAACCGCTCGATCTCGAAATTCTGCAAAGCAAGATCAAGGCTTTTATTGAGTTTTTTCAGCACAAAAACGCTTTGGAAGAAACAACGCGCAAACTGGAGAATACCATCAAGGAACTCAATGCCGCCAAACGCGTAGCCGAAGAAGCAACCACCGCCAAAAGCGCCTTCCTTGCTACCATGAGCCACGAAATACGCACACCGCTTAATGGCATCATTGGCATGGCCGAACTGGGCCTGATGGACGAGGAAACCAAAGCTATCCATCGCGAAAGATTGCTGGACATAAAGCAATCAGGGGAATCGCTGCTGGATATCATCAATGAAATACTTGACATTTCAAAAATTGAAGCCGACAAGCTTGAACTGGAAGAAATA
>CAYTUA010000331.1:0-3649 GCA_964440855.1 uncultured Lentimicrobiaceae bacterium | reverse complement strand
GTTAGGTCTGGATTAGTTTTATTGTAAATTTGCCCCTAAACCAAACAACCATGACAGCAACTGTACTCATCTTAGCGCTTTTTTATCTGATTACACCTTTGATAATACTGCACCTGGCGCACAATTTTCGTTTTGTTAATAAACTTGGGGCTGTTATAGTAGCCTATATCGTCGGATTGCTTTTGGGCAATATCGGCATCCTGCCTTCCATTGGCGGCCACCTGAATGATTATATGCTTACCAATCCGGGAGTTACTGCCGACGAAGTGGAAACCATGCTGGCTGGTGGCCTTATCAGTGAAAACGACCTGCTTGCTTTTCGAATTTATAAATTGCGCGATTTGTTGATGAGCATAACCATTTTACTGGCTATACCACTTATGCTGTTTTCGGCCAACATCAAGCAGTGGGGCAAAATGGCCGGAAAAACCCTCGCATCGCTTTTCATTGGTTTGTTTTCGGTGGTAGTGGTTATAGTGGCGGGCTTTTTTATTTTTCAGGATAAGGGCATAAACGACCTTTGGAAACTGGCAGGCTTGCTGATTGGCGTATATACGGGAGGCACACCCAACCTGGCTTCATTAAAAATGATGCTGGATGTGGATGCCGACACCTATATCCTAACGCACACCTACGACCTGATAGTTGGTGTATTTTACCTTGCTTTTTTAATGACTATCGGACAACGACTTTTTCACCGGTTTTTACCCAAGTTTCCCATACCTCTTGACAGGGTGGATATTAAAGACCTGGATGGCAAAGATCCCTTTTGGGGCATATTTCAGCGCAAAACCTTTGTGCCCCTCTTGAAGGCTTATGCGTTGGCCATTGCGATTTTTGCTGTGGGCGGTGTTTTGAGTATGCTTGTGCCAAAAGAAATGCTGATGGTAGTGGTTATTCTTTCCATTACCACATTGGGTATTCTTGCTTCGATGATACCGGCAATCAACCGCATTGACAAAACTTTTGAGTCGGGCATGTATCTGATTTTGATATTCAGTATTGTAGTGGCAAGTATGGCCGATGTGCGCAATTTTGCTGGGCTTACACCCGGCTTGTTTGCCTATATTAGCATGGCTGTGTTTGGCTCGTTATTCTTACATGTTTTGCTGAGCAAGCTTTTTAAGGTTGATTCGGATACCACCATGATTACTTCGGTTGCTTTTATTTGCTCACCTCCTTTTGTTCCTGTTATTGCCGGGGCACTTGGCAACCGCCACATCATGGTTTCGGGCATCACCATTGGCATTATTGGCTATGCCATAGGCAATTATCTAGGTTTTCTGGTGGCCAATTTGTTGCGGATGTTTTAGGTGGAATAAATCAATAGGGGTTTGTCTTTAGCCCGTTATTCTAAAAAAACAAACCGGGAACCAATTCTGTCGAATCAATTCCCGGTTCACATTTCATTGTGCCGTAGCACATTGAACTGCGTCAGGCTAAGTTCAGGCTGATTTTCGGGCAACATTCCGTAGAACGCTTCCTACTCATCCCGTACTTCACTTCAGCTAACCTCCTTGCGGTGGTTTCACCTTCGAAGCCCAAGGCTTGGTTTGATGCTCCTCACGACCTTTTGTTTGGCCTCTCGGCCTCCCTTACTTCGCGGGCAAACAATCAATGAACGCTTTTGCAAGTGCCCTCGTTGTAATCATCGTTTTAAGCCTGCCTTTATCGTCACCTGCTGATACAAATGTACGAAAACTGAGGCCCCTTTGTCAAGGTTTTTTGCAGGTTTGTTATTGACAGGAAACCAACAGGCTTTATGAACAATTGTTAATAACCCACCAATGCCTTGCTGCAATAGCCATTTAGCCCAATACGGCAGTGATTTCTGCCAATAGTTTGTCCTTGTCAACAGGTTTTACTACGTAAGCTTTGCATCCGGCACTATGTGCCTTTTTCATTTCCTCGGGCTGGGCATAGGCACTTTGCACAATGATGGGTATGTTGGGATGGCGCGAAAGGATAGCTTTGGTGGCTTCAATGCCATTAACCACTGGCATTTTTAAATCCATCAATATCAGATCGATCTTTTGCTTATCAACAATTTGAATGGCTTCTGCTCCGGTATTTGCCCGAATAATGGCTTTAACTTTATCCTTCAGCAATGTTTCCAGATAACTATAATTGTCGTCTTCATCTTCTGCCACCAGCACCACCAGCTGTTCAATCAGTTGTTGTTTTGCTTTGTCAAGCTTAAATGGCTTTTTGTGTTCGTTTTTTGAAACAACCAGCGGGATGTCAAAATAAAATGTTGAACCTTTACCTTCTTGCGAACTTAAACCAATATGGCCCTCAAGGAGTTCAACCAAGCCTTTGGCTATGCTTAATCCCAGACCATTGCCCCGTATGGCATTGCGCTGGGCCAATTCACTTCTGTAAAACCGATCGAATACAAAAGGCTGTTCCTCTTCCCGTATTCCGACACCTGTGTCCGACACATAAAAGCGAAGCTTGTTTTTATGCAACTTGCAACCAAAAGCAATATGCCCTTGGTTGGTATATTTAATGGCATTGTCAATGAAGCCGGTCATTACTTGAGTTACTTTTGCTCCATCTGTCAAAACGTTTGGTGGTAATTGTACATCCATTTCTGGTTCTTTCAGTAAAAGCTTCATTTTGTTGGCTTCGGGCAAATAAGTGTTATAAATCATAAAGAGCAAATTTTCCAGCAAAACAGGCTCTTTTTCAACAGCAATTTTTTCTGAATCCAGGCGAGAAATAGCTAACACATCGTCAATTATGTGCATTAACTGTTCTCCATTTGTATTGATAATGTTTACAAAGTGGTTTTTTTGATCCTCATCAAAGGCGTCACCCAACAAGCTCGAAAATCCCAAAATGGCATTCATGGGGGTGCGTATTTCGTGCGATAGGTTATTCAGGAAAGCTGTTTTTAAACGGTCACTTTCTTCGGCCCTTTCCTTTGCATCACGCAGTTCCACTTCCATTTTTTTGCGGGCAGTGATGTCGAGGATGATACCTATGAGCCCTCCAATTTCACCCCTGGAATCGGGGAATGGTGATTTGGTAATGATCACATCATGTTCCTGACCATTGGGTAGTTTTATTCTGCGTTCAAACAATTGTTTTTGTTCCCAGCCTTCTAGTATTAGTTGGTCTGATTTGTAATGTTTTTCGGCATTTTCCGGAGAATCAATATCAAATATTCGTTTTCCGATAATTGATGGTTTATCCAGTTTGTAAAAATCAAGAAAGGCTTTGTTTACACCGAGATAGATGCCTTTCCTGTCCATATAAAATAAGGGGTTTGGAATGGAATCGAGAAGGGTTTCGATAAATGCAGTTTTATGTGCCAATTCAAGGTCCGATTGCTTGCGTATTGTAATATCCCTCACAATAACCAATATTTCATCAGGCCCACTTTTGGTCATCCTGGCATCAAACCATTTTTTCTGGCCATGCACGTCGAGCGAATATTCATATTGCTGAAGGGATTCGCTCTGCATGGTTGCATTAATTTTTTCCTGGGTGAGTTTTGCCAGCTCTTTTGGCATTGTGTCCTTCACATATTTGCCCAGAAACTTGTCAGGGGGCAGAAACAACAATTCATGATTTTCAACAGAACAATCAAGAAATATTCCATTGCTGCTAATCCTAAACAACAAATCGGGCAAAGCGTCAATAA